>JBDNHN010000119.1:0-4176 GCA_041688725.1 Gillisia sp. | reverse complement strand
CCAAATGCGGGGTCGGGTGGGGCGAAGCAATAAAAAGGCGTTTTGTTATTTTGTCACTCCGCCGGAATCGGCAATGACCGATGATGCCCGGAAACGGATGACAGCCCTGGAACAGTTCAGCGAACTTGGCAGCGGCTTCAACATCGCGATGAAGGATCTTGAAATTCGCGGAGCCGGAGACTTGTTGGGCGGTGAACAAAGCGGTTTCATCAATGAAATAGGATTTGAAACCTATCAGAAGATCCTGAATGAAGCCATTGAAGAGCTAAAAGAAAATGAATTTAAAGAACTCTATAAGGAAAGCGAAAATATAGGGGATAAAACCTTTGTGAAAGATACTCAGATAGATACCGATTTTGAGTTGTTGTTCCCCGATGATTATATTAATAATATCTCGGAACGCCTTAATTTATATACCGAACTGAACAGCATTAAAACCGAAGCTGATCTGAAAAAATTTGAAGCACGCCTGGTTGACAGGTTTGGCGAGTTGCCAACACAGGCAGTAGACTTGCTGAACAGCGTGCGTATTAAATGGATTGCATCTAAAATCGGACTTGAAAAAGCGGTGATGAAACAGGGGAAATTTATTGGATATTTTATTTCCGACCAGCAATCAAGCTTTTACCAGACCAATGCCTTTACAAAGGTATTGCAATATGTGCAAGCCCATCCTCATTCCTGTATTATGAAGGAAAAGAAAACCCGCGCCGGATTGAGATTGTTGTTAACTTTTGAAAAAATAAATTCAATAGACAAAGCATTAAAAGTGCTGGAACCCTTGGATTTTATATCAAAGAATGTGCAAGACTGGTGAGGACTAAAATCGTAAAACCTCACAAATACTGAAACCTGTGAGGTTTTAACCACAAATCTATCGGGGCCTTAAATTATGCTTTTCTGTCCAAAATGCAAAAATGCATCTTCCAAATGTTCTAATCTTGTTCCGGCCTTGTTTTTAATGATCGCCACAATATCAAATCTCACTTCCACATCCAAATCGTGTTCATTTACAAAATGATCAACGGCTTTTACAAGGTTTTGAATTTGTTTGGCCTTTACAAATTCCTGGGGGTCTCCAAAATCAGGTGTGCTGCGGGTTTTAACTTCAATTATGGCAAGAGTATTGCCTTTACGGGCCATGATATCAACTTCAGCTTTTTGATAAATAAAATTCCTGGCAACAATTTCGTAACCATTTTTAAGAAGAAATTCCACCGCCAGTTTCTCTCCCTTTTTACCGAGTTCGTTATGTGCTGCCATTTAAGTTTTTTATTAGCCGATTAAATATTAATTTGTAAAAGTGGCTCATTTTCAGCGAATTGCATATGGGGGATTTGTCCCATTTTTTAAACTGTTAAAGCAGCTATAATTTATAGACTATCGATCCTACCCGCAGGTTCATATCTGCAATTTCTTCAGGGGAGGCTTTAATAATATGATCGTTATGAAATTTGAAATTTGGTTCTTTTTCCGGAGACAGAAATATGCGAAGTTTGCTTTTTTCAAATTTACCTTCGTTCCAAACCACGGCACCGCTGTAATCCCATCCAAACCCGTAAAAGGAAATAGGTTCTCCATTCAGCTCATTTAATTCTTCGTAAGTAGTTCCAATTTTTATCCCGGTTGATGATCTCCAGTCTCCTTCTGTTGAAAACCGGATGTCATAAATTTGAGTCCGTGAAGCGTCGGTCCAGGTTATATTCAATTCGTTGGGAGTATCAGGATATAAAACGCTGTAAGGAAGTTCTTTGGTGCCTTCTTCAAAAACGCCAATCGTTTCATAAACATTGGCATCCGGATATTTTTCTTTAATTTTCTCGGAATTAAATCTGATAAGATTTTCAATCACAAATTTATCCAAAGTTACTGAAGTTGTATTTTTTGTGCTGCTGCAGGAAGCCAGGCTAAGGACCGTAAATAAGAAGAATGTTTTTCGCATTGGTTTAATTTTGGCTAATATTAGATAGATTTTCCACAGTTGCCTTGTCTTTTACAAGAATTTAACTTGAAGTATTTAACAGATGCTTACCTTTGCAATCTTAAAAAAGATCCAGAATAAATGAATAATTCTTCACAACGATATACTATTACAGCAGCATTGCCTTACACAAACGGTCCTATTCATATCGGGCATTTGGCAGGGGTTTATGTACCGGCAGATATTTATGCGCGGTTTTTGAGAATGCAGGGGAATGATGTTGCCTTTGTTTGCGGAAGCGATGAGCACGGCGCGGCAATTCCTATGAAAGCAAAAAAAGAAGGGGTAACCCCTCAGCAAATAATTGATAAATATCACGCGATAATTAAAAGGTCCTTTGAAGATTTTGGAGTTTCGTTCGATAATTATACCCGGACCTCCAATAAAATTCATCATAAAACCGCTTCAGAATTTTTTACTAAATTATATGAGGAAGGAAAGTTTATAGAAGAAACTACCGAACAATTATATGATGCAGAGGCCAATCAGTTTTTGGCAGACCGGTTTGTAACCGGAACTTGCCCAAAATGCGGTCATGAAGAGGCTTACGGCGATCAATGTGAAAGTTGCGGATCTTCCCTGAATGCTACCGATTTAATAAATCCTAAATCGGCAATTACCGGTGCCAAGCCAAGTTTAAAAGAAACAAAGCACTGGTTTTTGCCGCTGGATCAATATGAGGACTGGTTAAAAGAATGGATTCTGGTAGGCCATAAAAAAGACTGGAAATCCAACGTGTACGGGCAGGTGAAATCCTGGATAGACGAAGGCTTAAGGGCGCGTGCCGTGACCAGGGATCTGGATTGGGGGATTCCCGTCCCTTTGAAAGATGCTGAAGGAAAAGTGCTTTATGTTTGGTTTGACGCCCCAATCGGTTATATTTCTTCAACCATAGAATGGGCAGAAAGGAAAGGAAAAAACTGGGAGGATTACTGGAAAGATAAAGACACCAAATTGGTGCATTTTATAGGAAAAGACAATATTGTTTTTCACTGTGTTATTTTTCCAATAATGCTAAAAGCCGAAGGCAGTTATATTTTACCTGAAAATGTGCCGGCAAACGAATTTTTAAACCTGGAAGGCAAGAAGCTTTCCACCTCCAAAAACTGGGCTGTCTGGTTGCACGAATATCTTCAGGATTTTTCCGGTCAGCAGGATGTGTTGCGCTATGTTTTAACCGCGAATGCTCCGGAAACAAAGGACAACGATTTTACCTGGAAAGATTTTCAGGCCAGGAACAACAATGAGTTGGTGGCCGTTTTTGGAAATTTAATCAACAGAGTTCTGGTGCTTACCGATAAGTATTATGCCGGGGAAGTTCCCACTCCGGGAGAATTTTCAGAAGTGGATAAACATACGCTTGCCACACTTAAGGCTTATCCTGCCGTGATAGCAAGTTCCATAGAAAAATACAGGTTTAGGGAAGCCCAGGGAGAATTGATGAACCTTGCCAGGTTGGGAAATAAATATCTGGCAGATGAAGAACCCTGGAAAATGATAAAAACCGATAAAGAGCGAGTTAAGACCGTGATGTATGTCGCTTTGCAAATTTCATCGGCATTAGCTACGCTTAGTGAACCGTTTTTACCTTTTACTTCGGCAAAATTAAGAAAGTTTTTAAATATGGAACAGGAATCGACTTCTATGCCAGGTAATCAGGCCACTTCCTGGAACGAAGTAAGTACTAAAGAAGCATTGCTTCCTGCAGGACACCATATTGGAAAAGCCGAATTGCTTTTCAGCAAAATAGAAGATGAACAAATTGAGAAACAATTAGAAAAATTGGAAGCTACAAAAGCAGCAAACAAAGCAGAAAATAAGAAAGTGGAACCTCAAAAGGAAATGGCCACCTTCGAGGATTTTACAAAAATGGACCTGCGGGCAGGAACCATCGTGGAGGCTACAAAAATGCCGAAAGCTAATAAATTACTGGTCTTAAAAGTAGATACAGGATTGGATATCAGGACGATTGTTTCCGGGATTGCCGAAAGTTTTAAGCCTGAAGAGATCATCGGTAAAAAAGTGACTGTGCTTATTAACCTTGCACCAAGAAAATTGCGCGGAGTGGAAAGCCAGGGAATGATCCTAATGACCGAAAATTCCCAGGGGAAACTGGTGTTTTTGAATCCTGATACGGATGGAGTTGAGAATGGAGCGATAATTTCGTAAAACACAAACCTTCAGCCCCAATATCT
>JBDNHN010000118.1:0-3933 GCA_041688725.1 Gillisia sp. | reverse complement strand
TTTCTCTATAATCTTGTTTTTACCTCGCTCTTCAAGTTTCCAACTTTTTTCTAAACCAAAGGATAAAAATATAAATTTTAAATAAATAATCAAACTTTTGTAAAATTTTATATAAAGTATTTTGAGAAATATATTTTTTTATATATTTTTAGAAAAAATTAATTATTGTCACTTGTCAGGATAAAACCCTAATCTGATAAATTTTTAAAAGTAATTCCTTCAATTCAAATTATAACCATGACTCAAGTTTTACAGGATTTTTTTACAAACAGTTTCCCTCTATCGGGGTTAACTAATGTTGAAAGGAAAAAATATTTGCAAAAGATCCGTATTATAAAACACCTTTATATTAACGGCACCAATACAAATGCAGATATCTGCAAAACCTTCAAATTGAGCTTGCCTACTTCTATGGCGCTGCTCAACCAATTGACAGTTGCCGGAATAGTGGAAAAACAAGGTCAAGGCGATTCGGTCGGTGGGCGAAAACCAGATTTGTTCGGCTTAAAGAAACACACTTTTTTTGTATTGAGCATTCAAATAGAGCGCTTCGAGATCAAACTGGCCATTTTGGATAATACGAATCAGATCCTGTTTGAAAAAACCATTCCTACCATAATATCTAAAGATTTCCGGATTGTAGAATTTATTCACAAATACGCATCTGAATTGATAACGGCTTCAAAAATAAATTCTGATAAATTAATGGGGGTGGGAATTAGCATGCCTGGTCTGGTTTCTTCTGAAGAAGGCAAAAACTACACTTATTTCTTACAAGACCAGGAATCGGAATCCTTACAAAGCGCTTTTGAAAAAAGATTTGACAAACCTGTGGTCATTTTTAACGATGCAAAAAGTTCCTGTCTGGCAGAATTCAGGTTTGGTCTCGCAAAAAACAGGAGCAATGTACTGGTGATCTCCATGGATTGGGGAATTGGTTTGGGAATCATAATGGGAAGAAAAATGCATACCGGGGTTTCCGGTTTTGCCGGAGAATTTGGCCATATTCCTATTGTAGAAGACGGGTTGTTATGTCATTGCGGGAAACGCGGTTGTTTAGAGACCGTAGCATCCGGAATAGCAATGGTCAATAAAGCAAAGATAGGCATTCAGGCAGGGCAAACTTCCATTTTAAACACCATGATCGACAATGAAATTGAAAACCTGGAGCCGGAACTCATAATTGAAGCTGCCAATTTGGGCGACCAATTTGCTATCAATATTTTGTCGGAAATTGGGATAAGTTTAGGCAAAGGAATTGCTGTTTTAATACAAATTTTTAATCCTGAACTGATCATCCTGGAAGGAAAAATTGCCGAAGCCAATCAATTTATAACTACTCCCATTCAGCAATCTCTCAACACTTATACTATGATTCAGTTAAAAGAAAGGACTCAAATTTCCCTGTCAACTCTCGGAAAAAATTCGAGTATGTTGGGAGCCACCGCGGCGGTTATGGAACATATTTTTAAAGAACAAATTGATTCAGCAAAAGCTGATATCAATTAAAAACCCCGTATTGTAAATTACAAAATCCTAAAAAGCATTTATTTATATGGCCAGATTAAATTTACTTGAAGAAACCCGTTTTGAAAAATTACCGGTACGTGTTTATGCGGATGAGCATATAGCCTCCAAAATGGTAGCGCAAAGAATCGCAGATCTTATAAAAAGGAAACAGAAAGAAGGAACCAATGCCGTTTTAGGACTCGCAACCGGGGCAACTCCTGTTGAAATGTATGCTGAGCTCGTGCGGATGCACAAGGAAGAAGGCCTGAGCTTTAAAAATGTGATCACCTTTAACCTGGACGAATATTACCCCATGCAGCCTACGGCCAAACAGAGCTATGTGACCTTTATGCATGAAAACCTCTTTGACCTTATTGATATTCCGGAAGAAAACATTCATATTCCTGACGGAACATTAAAAAAGGAGGATATAGCTTCCTACTGTTTGGATTATGAAAACAAAATCGGGGAGCTGGGAGGATTGGACCTTCAAATTCTTGGAATTGGTAGAACCGGGCATATAGGTTTTAATGAACCGGGATCAGCACCCAACTCAGGAACAAGGCTTGTTACCCTTGATGATCTCACCAGAAGGGATGCTTCCCGCGATTTTGGGGGAAAAGAAAATGTACCCACCAAAGCAATTACAATGGGGATTGGCACTATTTTTAAAGCCCGCGAAATTATCCTGATGGCGTGGAGCAAAAAAAAGGCAACCATCATCAAAAAAGCGGTGGAAGGAGAAATTTCCGGGAATGTTCCGGCAACCTATCTCCAGCTTTCAGAACATGTAGAGTTTGTACTGGATATGGATGCAGTCTCTGAACTTACCCGGTTTAACACGCCTTGGCTGGTAAAAGACTGTGTCTGGGACAAAGAACAAATTAAAAAGGCTGTGATATGGCTTTCTGCCAAAGTTGAAAAACCAATTCTGAAACTCACTGAAGAAGATTACAACAACAACGGAATGGCCCAATTGGCCACGGAAAAAGGGCCGGCTTACAATATCAACATTCAGGTTTTTAACAAATTACAACATACCATTACCGGCTGGCCGGGAGGAAAACCCAATGCCGATGATTCACAGCGCCCGGAAAGGGCAGGACCAGATCACAAGAGATCGCTTATTTTTTCTCCACACCCGGACGATGATGTAATTTCAATGGGAGGGACTTTTATGAGATTGGTAGACCAGGGGCATGAAGTTCATGTGGCATATCAAACCTCAGGAAATACCGCAGTTTGGGATATTGATGTATTGCGATATATGGAATTTGCCATAGATTTCAATAAAAGCACCGGGGAAGACACAAAAAAACTGGAATCTATTTACGAGGAAATGCGGGCCTTTCTGGAGAAAAAACAACCCAATGAGATTGATCTGGCTGAAATTCGGAATGTGAAGGCTTTTATCAGGAAATCGGAAGCATTTGCCGGGGCGAGATATGTCGGACTTGAAGATAGCAAAATCCATTTTATGTCGCTTCCGTTTTATGAAACCGGAAAAACAGTTAAAAACCCGGTGACAGAAATTGATGTGAAACTCACAATGGAACTCCTCCAAAAAATTAAACCGCACCAGATATTTGCGGCAGGCGATTTTGCCGATCCGCATGGAACGCATATTGTATGTTTCAGGATTATCCTGGAAGCCATTAACCGATTGAGAGAAACCGAAGAATGGGCCAAAAATTGCTGGCTGTGGATGTACCGCGGGGCCTGGCAGGAATTTGAAACCCATGAGATTGAAATGGCCGTACCCCTTTCGCCACAGGAAGTAGAAAGAAAAAGGATAGCCATATTTCAACATCAATCACAAAAAGACCGACCTGTATTTCCGGGAGATGATGAAAGGGAATTCTGGAAAAGAGCACAGGAAAGAAACCGCGAAACCGCAATGATTTACGATAAATTAGGATTGGCAAATTATGAAGCCATGGAAGCTTTTGTAAGGTGGAAGTTTTAAGATGTGAGATTAATCCCGGGATGTTGGATTTTGAATCTGGAATCTTTTTTTCTGATTTTTAGAACACTTCTCAAACAAAAACAGCGTTATTCACCTGTAAAATTTGATCTAAATGACAAACTTTTTTCGTGTCTTTTCTCTGTTTATTGTTATTTCTGTTCTGTTTTCCTGCGCGTCAAATCCGTATGCGCCAACGAACAGAATGCATAAAAAACAAGCCAAAGTGTTGACAAAACAGTTGCGCCAGGTCCCACCGGAACAAACTGGAATTGCAACCACTTTGCCTTATGGTGAAAATTGGGTGGGAACCACCAATTTCAAGGATCAAGCATGATTGTTGTGGACTAAGCAAAGATTGTGGTTAATCTATAAAGAAAGAATTCTACATTTTTAACTCCCCTAAATTGCGCCCTAAAAGCTTTAATCTTTGCGTTAAAAGATTCAGCTGAGGCATTAGT
>JBDNHN010000594.1:0-13585 GCA_041688725.1 Gillisia sp. | reverse complement strand
TGTTGCATAGTATCAATCGCAACCCCCACCATAATTAACAATGAGGTACCTCCAAAGAACAATGCCCATCCCTGTTGCACACCCAACAGTTGAACCGCTACTGCAGGGAACACCGCGATAAGGGCCAGGAAGATTGAACCCGGAAGGGTTATTTGAGACATGATCCTGTCAAGGTAATCACCGGTTTCACCTCCAGGACGAATCCCGGGAATAAATCCACCGCTCCTTTTAAGATCATCTGCCATTTTATTGGTAGGTACTGTAATTGCCGTATAGAAAAATGTAAAAACAATAATCAATAAAGCAAACACAAGATTATACCAAAATCCAAATATATTACTGAATGCGGCTGCGATGCCTTGTGAAGCCTCACTTGCGGAAAGACCGGCCACAGCTGCAGGAATAAACATAATTGCCTGTGCAAAAATAATCGGCATTACACCGGATGCATTTAATTTAAGAGGGATATATTGTCTTGATCCAAATACATTTTTCTCGTAACCACCCGAAGCAGTTCTTCTGGCATATTGCACAGGGATTTGTCGAACGGCCATCACTAACAATATAGAACCCATAATAATAGTGAACCATATTACCAGTTCAATTAAGATCATAATCAAACCACCATTGGATTCCAAAACCCTGGAAGCAAATTCCTGAATAAAAGCTTGTGGCAATGTGGCGATAATCCCTACCATAATTAAGAGGGAAATACCATTTCCAATTCCTTTATCGGTAATTTTTTCACCCAACCACATCGCAAAAACAGTTCCTGTTGTTAATATAATTACAGAAGATGCAACGAAGGTTAAAGTATCACCAATTAAAAAAGCACTTTGCGGTAAGGTGGCAAACAGATTGTAAATATAACCCGGACCTTGTACCAGGGTTATAGCTATTGTTAACCATCTGGTTATCTGATTTATCTTTCTTCTTCCACTTTCACCTTCTTTCTGAAGTTTTTGAAGATATGGAACTGCAATACCCATTAATTGCACCACAATAGATGCAGAAATGTATGGCATGATTCCTAATGCAAAAACTGAAGCATTTGAAAATGCTCCACCGGTAAATGCGTTTAGAAGACCTAGTAAACCAGAATCGGTCTGGCTTGCAAGATTTGAAAGTTGTGAAGCATCAATCCCAGGGAGCACAACTTGCGCTCCAAAGCGATAAACCAACAAAAGACCGAGAGTAACTAAAATTCTAGTTTTCAGATCCTCGATTTTCCAAATATTCTTTATAGTATTGATGAATTTCATTGCTTACCTATTATAAATTAACAACTTCACCTCCGGCAGCTTCGATAGCTTCCTTTGCTGAGGTAGTACATTTATGCACAGATATTTTCAATTTTGCTTTTAATTCTCCTCTACCTAATATCTTTACCAACTCGTTTTTGCGTGCTAATCCGTTTTCCACAATCACTTGCATATCTACAGTATCTTTAATTCTACCGTTATCTACAAGAGTTTGAAGGGTATCAAGATTGATTCCCTGGTAATCCTTACGATTTATATTGGTGAAACCAAATTTAGGAACCCTACGTTGAAGCGGCATTTGACCACCTTCAAAACCAATTTTTCTAGAATAACCAGATCGGGATTTAGCTCCCTTGTGTCCCCTTGTTGAAGTTCCTCCTTTACCGGATCCTTCTCCTCGGCCTACACGCTTACTGTTACTTTGAACTGAACCTTTTGCAGGTTTTAAGTTACTTAAATCCATGTGAGTTTATTATTTCGTTTCCTCTACAGAAACTAAGTGTTTTACTTTATTTACCATACCAAGGATATTTGGCGTGTTTTCGTGCTCTACAACCTGATTTAGTTTTCTTAAACCAAGTGCCTCTAAAGTACGTTTCTGGTTTTGAGTTCGTCTTATTGAACTTTTAACCTGTTTAACTTTTATCTTTCCCATGTTCTCCTTGAATTAACCTTTAAATACTTTATCTAATGTAATACCACGTTGTTTGGCTACAGTTTGAACACTTCGCAATTGCAATAATGCATCAAAGGTAGCTTTCACTACGTTATGTGGATTTGAAGATCCCTGGTTTTTAGAAAGCACATCATGTATACCAACAGATTCCAATACGGCGCGAATTGGACCACCGGCGATAACACCAGTACCTGTAGCAGCCGGTAACAACAATACCCTGGCTCCCCCGTATTTTCCTTTTTGTTCATGAGGAATGGTCCCCTTGTGTAAGGGAATTCTTACCAAATTCTTTTTGGCATCCTCAACACCTTTGGAAATAGCTTCGGCAACTTCTTTAGATTTCCCTAAACCTTGACCTACTACTCCATTTTCATCACCAACTACAACAATTGCTGAGAAACCGAATGCTCTACCACCTTTAGTAACTTTTGTAACACGATTTACGCTTACCAAACGATCCTTTAATTCCAGACCAATTGGTTTTACAAGTTCTACATTTTTATAATCTTGATACATATCTTTCTTAGAATTTTAGTCCTCCTTCACGGGCACCTTCTGCCAATGATTTAACCCTACCGTGATATAAATACCCGCCTCTATCAAAAGAGATGGTATCTATTCCGGCTTGTTTCGCTTTTTCAGCAAGATTTTTTCCAACCAATGTGGCTTGTTCAATCCTGTTAACACCTGCTGATATTACGTCTTTATCTCTAGAAGATGCAGCTACCAAAGTTTTTCCTTCAACATCATCTACTATCTGGGCATAAATTTCTTTATTGCTCCTGAATACATTCAATCTTGGACGACTCTGGGTACCCGTAATATTCATACGGATCCTCTTCTTAATCTTGTTTCTACGTTTTGTTTTTGAAAATGCCATATCTTAACTTTATTAAGCGGATTTACCTGCTTTTCTTCTTAATTGTTCTCCTACAAACTTAATTCCTTTTCCTTTGTAAGGCTCAGGAGCTCGGAAGGAACGAATTTTGGATGCCACTTGGCCTACCAATTGTTTATCATGAGAAGTTAATTTCACGATTGGATTTTTACCTTTTTTTGAAACTGTTTCCAATTTCACTTCAGATGCCAATTCAATAACAATATTATGTGAGAAACCTAAGGCCATTTCCAATCTTTGCCCTTGATTTGATGCACGATAACCCACACCTACAAGTTCCAATTCTTTTGTAAAACCGTTAGAAACTCCTTCAATCATATTGTTAACCAATGCACGGTACAATCCGTGTTTTGCTTTTTGGTCCTTCTTTTCTGAAAAACGTTCAAAAGTAATCATTCCATCTTCAATTTTCATCTCGATGTCAATAATTTCTTGAGTTAATTCTCCTAATTTTCCTTTTACTGTAACAATCCCATCCTTAGCGCTTACTGTGACGCCTTCCGGAATACTGATTGGGTTTTTACCTATTCTTGACATTTCTTAAGTCTTTAAGTATTTAGTAAACGTAACATAAAACTTCACCACCTACTTTTTGAGCCTGGGCTTGCTTTCCTGTCATTACCCCATGTGAGGTAGAAACAATGGCAATTCCAAGTCCGTTTAAAATACGGGGTAGTTCGTTAGCACCGGAATATTTACGCAAACCGGGTTTACTTATTCGTTGAATGTCCTTAATTACCGGGTCCTTAGTAAGTTTATCGTACTTAAGGGCTATTTTGATGGTACCCTGGGGAGTACTCTTATCATCAAATTTGTAACTAAGTATATATCCTTGATCGAATAATAATTTAGTAATCTCTTTTTTAAGATTAGAAGCTGGTATCTCAACAACACGATGGCTAGCCATAACGGCATTTCTAATTCTTGTTAAATAATCTGCAATAGGATCTGTAGTCATTTTTTTGTCCTTTTAAATCTTAATTACCAACTGGCTTTTCTTACTCCCGGGATTAATCCCATATTAGCCATTTCCCTAAACATTACACGGGAAAGTCCAAATTGTCTCATATACCCTTTAGGTCTTCCTGTTAATTTGCATCTATTGTGCAGGCGAACAGGAGAGGCATTTTTTGGAAGTTTTTGCAGTCCTTCAAAATCACCGGCTTCTTTCAACGCTTTGCGTTTATCGGCATATTTCTTCACTACTGCTTGTCTCTTCACCTCTCGGGCTTTCATTGATTCTTTAGCCATAATTAATTCTTTTTAAAAGGTAAACCTAGTTCCGTTAACAATGATTTTGCTTCTTTATCGGTTGCTGCAGAAGTAACAAAGGTAATATCCATACCAGAAATTTTATTCACCTTATCTATATCGATCTCCGGGAATATAATCTGTTCTGTAACACCTAAGTTATAATTGCCTCTTCCATCAAAACCAGTTGCTTTTATCCCTCCAAAATCACGTACCCTTGGCAGTGCTGAAGTTACTAAACGGTCCAGGAATTCATACATTCTATCTCCACGTAAGGTTACTTTTGCGCCAATTGGCATCCCCTTACGCAATTTAAAAGAAGCGACATCCTTTTTAGAAATGGTAGACACAGCTTTTTGACCGGTAATAGCAGTAAATTCATCCACTGCATGATCGATCAATTTTTTATCAGCTACAGCTGCCCCAACTCCGCGGCTCAAAACTATTTTTTCCAGTCTTGGAACCTGCATTATATTGGAGTAACTAAATTCTTCTGTAAGAGCAGACTTTATTTTGTCTTGAAACTCTTGTTTAAGTCTTGGTATGTATCCCATAACTAAATTACTTCATTAGATTTTTTGGAAAATCTCACTTTCTTACCATCTTCCATTCTATAACCAACACGGGTTGCATCCCCCTTTTTATTGATTAAAGATAAATTTGAAATGTGAATAGGTGCTTCCTTTTTCACAATTCCTCCCTGTGGATTTGATGCGCTGGGTTTCTCATGTTTAGAAACCATATTTGCACCTTCCACAATTGCTTTGTTTTTCTCACGGATGATCAATTGAACCTTACCTTCAGTTCCTTTATGGTCCCCGGCGTTAATTCTAACAGTATCTCCTGATTTGATTTTAAGCTTTGTCATCTTCTTTATGTATTAAAGCACTTCTGGTGCTAATGATACAATTTTCATGAATTGTTTATCACGAAGTTCACGGGCCACCGGTCCAAAAACACGTGTTCCACGCATTTCACCGGTTGGATTTAAAAGAACACAGGCATTATCATCAAAACGGATATATGATCCGTCCGGTCTGCGCACTTCCTTTTTGGTACGAACAACAACTGCTGTTGAAACTGCACCCTTTTTAATGTTTCCATTAGGTGTAGCTTCTTTAACGCTGACAACTATCTTGTCTCCAACAGAAGCGTATCTTCTTTTTGTACCCCCTAATACCCTAATGGTCAAAACTTCTTTTGCCCCGGTATTGTCTGCTACTCTTAGTCTGGACTCTTGTTGTACCATATTACTTAGCTCTTTCTAATATTTCTACTAATCTCCAACATTTAGATTTACTCAATGGACGAGTTTCCATTATTTTAACTGTATCTCCAATGTTGCAATCGTTTGTCTCGTCGTGCGCCATGTACTTCTTCGTCTTCAAAACGAACTTTCCGTACATAGGGTGTTTTACCTTTTTAACTTCAGAAACCACAATTGATTTCACCATTTTATTACTGGTAACTACACCTATACGTTCTTTTCTTAAATTTCTTTTTTCCATTTTCCGCAGAATAACATTTATTGTTGTTCTCTATTTGTTAACTCTGTAGCAATTCTAGCTATAGATTTTCTTACAGTTTTCAACTGTATCGGGTTCTCTAATGGCGAAACTGCATGAGCCATTTTTAAATCGGAGTATGCTTTTTTTGATTTAGCAAACTCTTCCTGTAATTCTGCAACAGATAATTCTCTTACTTCTGATTGTTTCATAACGTGTCTTAATTAAGCTTGATAATCTCTAGCTACAATAAACTTAGTTTTTACCGGAAGTTTTTGAGCCGCAAGGCGCAAAGCCTCTTTTGCAATATCCAAAGGAACCCCTCCTATTTCAAAAAGGATTCTTCCTGGTTTTACAGTTGCAACCCAATATTCTACAGATCCTTTCCCTTTACCCATACGTACTTCAAGAGGTTTCTTGGTAATAGGCTTATCCGGAAATATTTTGATCCATAAAGCACCTTCTCTTTTCATAAAACGAGTAGCGGCAATACGAGCTGCTTCTATTTGACGGGCAGTAAGGAAACTTGTGTCTAATGATTTTATGCCAAAAGTACCATTTGAAAGTAAATGCCCTCTTTGGGAATTCCCTTTCATTCTGCCCTTTTGCATTTTGCGATATTTTGTCTTTTTAGGCTGTAACATTTTCTTTTACTTTAAAAAATTACTTTCTACGACGTGGCTTGTTACCACCTCGTGCGGGTCCGGCTCCAGGTTTTCCTGCTTGCTTCTTGGTCATCCCAACAAGCGGAGAAAGTTCCCTTTTACCAAAAACCTCACCTTTCATTATCCATACTTTAACACCCAATCTACCATAAGTAGTATGTGCCTCAACTAAAGCATAATCAATATCGGCTCTAAAAGTTGACAAGGGAATTCTTCCGTCTTTATAAGATTCATTACGAGCCATTTCAGCTCCATTCAATCGACCGGAGATTTGAATTTTTATGCCTTCGGCATTCATTCTCATTGCAGCGGTAATAGCCATTTTAATTGCACGACGGTAAGAAATACGATTTTCAATTTGTCTTGCAACACTGGATCCTACCAAATGAGCATCCAATTCTGGTCTCTTAATCTCAAAAATATTGATTTGAACTTCCTTATCGGTAATTTTTTTAAGCTCTTCTTTCAACTTGTCTACCTCCTGGCCACCTTTCCCAATTATAATACCGGGTCTGGCAGTGGTGATAGTAACGGTTACAAGTTTAAGTGTGCGCTCTATAATTACCCTGGATACACTCGCTTTAGATAAACGAGCATGGATGTATTTTCTAATCTTATCGTCTTCGGCTAATCTCTCGCCGTAGTCATTTCCTCCGTACCAGTTGGATTCCCATCCTCTGATGATACCAAGGCGATTCCCGATTGGATTTGTTTTCTGTCCCATACTCTACTAACTTTGTGTATTATTGTTTGCCCCAAGTACCAATGTAACGTGGTTGGAACGTTTTCTAATTCTGTGAGCGCGGCCTTGTGGAGCCGGACGCAATCTTTTTAACATAGCTCCTCCGTCTACACGGATCTCACTTACAAACAACTCAGCATCTTCGATACTGGCATCCTCGTTTTTAGCTTGCCAATTTGCAATTGCAGACAGCAACAATTTTTCTAATTTTCGAGATGCTTCCTTAGAACTGAATTTCAAAATATGAAGCGCCCTTTCAACCTTTTCACCACGAACTAAATCTGCGACTAAACGCATTTTTCTAGGTGAAGTAGGGCAATTATTCAGTTTAGCAAAAGCTAATTTCTTTTTAGCTTCTTTTGTTTGCTCTGCTTTTTCTCTTTTTCGAACTCCCATAGCTTCAGTTATCTTTTACCTTTATTTTTAGAACCTGTATGACCCCTGAAGGATCTGGTAGGTGAAAATTCTCCCAACTTATGACCAACCATATTCTCTGTAACGTATACGGGAATAAATTGTTTCCCGTTGTGAACAGCGATAGTTTGCCCAACAAAATCCGGAGTTATCATAGAAGCCCTAGACCAGGTCTTAATGACTGCTTTTTTACCAGATTCAACGTTTAGGGATACTTTTTTATCTAATTTATAATGAACGAAAGGTCCTTTTTTTAATGAACGTGCCATATCTTATTATTTCTTTCTACGTTCTACAATATATTTATTACTCGCTTTCGTCTTAGAACGGGTTCTGAATCCTTTAGCAGGAATCCCTTTTCTAGAACGAGGATGACCTCCGGAAGATTTCCCTTCACCACCACCCATTGGGTGATCTACTGGGTTCATCACAACCGGTCTTGTTCTTGGTCTTCTACCCAACCATCTGCTTCTACCGGCTTTACCGGAAACAAGCAATTGATGATCTGAGTTTGAAACAGCCCCAATAGTAGCCAAACAAGTGGTTAATATCCTTCTTACTTCCCCGGAAGGAAGTTTGATAACAGCATATTTACCATCTCTTGCTATTAATTGAGCAAAAGCGCCTGCACTACGAGCCATAACAGCTCCTTGTCCCGGACGCAATTCAATACAAGAAATAACAGTACCTAAAGGTATTGTATTAAGTGGCATTGCATTTCCAATATTAGGAGCCGCAGCCTCCGAATCAGATAGTATATTTTGCCCAACCTGAAGTCCATTTTGAGCAACTATATATCGTTTTTCACCGTCTTGATAATTCAATAATGCGATAAAGGCCGTTCTGTTAGGATCGTATTCTATAGTCGCGACTGTAGCTGGAATCCCATGCTTATCACGTTTAAAATCGATAATTCTGTAACGCCTTTTATGCCCACCACCTTTATAGCGCATGGTCATTTTTCCTTGACTGTTTCTACCACCTGACTTTTTATGCGGAGATATTAAACTCTTCTCCGGCTTATCAGTAGTTATGGCGTCAAAACCATTAACTACTCTAAAACGCTGACCAGGGGTGATTGGTTTTAATTTTCTAACTGACATTTTTTAATCTTAAAGATTACTGTATAAATCAATAGTTTCACCTTCCGTCACCTGTACATATGCTTTTTTATAAGCACTTGTTTTACCAGTGATCACACCTGTTTTTGTGAAACGGGTTTTACGATCCGGACGGACATTCATTGTGCGAACTTTAGTAACTGAAACACCATAAGCAGACTCTACTGCGCCTTTAATTTCAATCTTATTCGCCTTATTATTTACAACAAAAGAATAGCGGTTATTCAACTCGCTATCTGCTGTCGCTTTTTCTGTAATAATAGGTTTTATCAAGATGCTCATACCATTTATTTACTTAAATTCAACTCAATTCCTTCTAAGGACCCTTCTACAAACACAAGATTATTCGCGTTTAATATTTTGTAAGTACTTAATTCTGAACTACTTACAACCTCGGAGCCTTTTAAATTGCGTGAGGACAAATATACATTTTTATTTGAGTCACCCAACACTATCAAAGATTTTTTATTTTCAATACCCAAACCTTTTAAAACATCAATAAAGTTTTTGGTTTTTGGCGTATCAAATTGAAAATCTTCTACAACAATTATTGCTTTATCAATAGCTTTAAGCGAAAGCACCGATTTTCTGGCCAATCGTTTTAAATTCTTATTCAATTTAAAACTATAGCTTCTTGGACGTGGTCCAAAAACGCGACCCCCACCTCTAAAGATTGGAGACTTAATGCTACCTGCACGTGCTGTACCGGTCCCTTTTTGCTTTTTAATCTTACGCGTACTTCCTGTTATATCTGCACGTTCTTTTGCTTTGTGCGTTCCCTGACGTTGATTTGCCAGGTATTGTTTTACATCAAGATATACCGCGTGATTATTAGGCTCTATTCCAAAAACAGCGTCAGAAAGGTTGACCTTTCTACCTGTTTCTTTTCCTTTAATATCTACAACTGCTATTTCCATTACTTCTGAATGATTACATATGAGTTTTTAGGACCAGGGACACAACCCTTAACCACAAGTAGATTTTTTTCTGCTACTACTTTTACAACTCTTAAGTTTTCTACTTTCACTTTATCTCCTCCCATTCGGCCGGCCATGCGCATTCCCTTAAATACTCTTGCAGGATATGACGCAGCACCAATAGAACCCGGAGCTCTTAATCGGTTATGTTGACCGTGGGTAGCTTGTCCAACTCCGGCAAAACCGTGTCTCTTAACAACCCCCTGAAAACCTTTACCTTTACTTATACCGGAAACGTCTACAAACTCGCCCTCGATAAAAAGATCTACAGTAATGGTATCACCTAATTTATGTTCCTCTTCAAATTCCTTGAATTCAACGACTTTGCGCATTACTGCGACTCCGGCTTTTTTAGCATGCCCTGTGGCAGCCTTATTAGCAGTCTTTTTGTCATCGAAACCAAGTTGAAGAGCTTTGTACCCGTCGACCTCATCGGTTCTGACTTGGGTAATCACGCATGGTCCAGCTTGAATAACGGTACAAGGAATATTTTTCCCGTTCTCGTCATAAATACTGGTCATGCCTATTTTCTTTCCTATTAACCCAGACATAATTATTAATTATTAATTAAACTATTTATTTAAAAATATTCAGGACTGAAAATACTTCCAGTCCTGAATGTATTTTTTACCGTTTTTCCTTCGCACAACGCTCCGGACATGTATTTGAAAGTATTGCCTTTCGTGAGATCCCGAACAAATTCGGGGGTTATTAAGCTAAGCTTAATTAAACCTTGATCTCCACTTCTACTCCGCTAGGCAATTCCAGCTTCATTAAAGCATCAATAGTTTTAGATGAAGAACTATAAATGTCCAACAACCTTTTGTATGAGCTCAATTGAAATTGTTCTCTAGCTTTTTTGTTAACGTGAGGAGAACGCAATACAGTAAAGATTTTTTTATGTGTAGGCAACGGAATTGGCCCAGTTACTACAGCACCCGTAGATTTTACGGTTTTTACAATCTTCTCTGCAGATTTGTCCACCAAGTTATGATCGTATGACTTTAATTTAATTCTTATTTTCTGACTCATTTCCCTAATATTAATCGTTTGATGTACCCTTTGCTGCTTTAATCACTTCCTCTGAAATATTTGAAGGAGTTTCGGCATAGTGGCTAAATTCCATGGTAGAGGTTGCTCTACCAGAGGACAATGTTCTTAATGTTGTTACATAACCAAACATTTCTGAAAGTGGAACTTCCGCTTTTATGACTTTAGCTCCAGACCTGTCAGACATATCGTTAACCTGACCTCTTCTTCGGTTCAAATCCCCAACAATATCCCCCATGTTTTCTTCCGGAGTAACTGCTTCTACTTTCATTATTGGCTCAAGGATAACAGCACCTGCTTTTTTTGCAGCTTCTTTATATCCTAATTTTGCAGCCAATTCAAACGAAAGTTGATCAGAATCTACCGCGTGGAAAGATCCATCCTTTAAAGTTATTTTTAAGGTATCCATTGTAAAACCGGCTAAAGGTCCGTTTTTCATAGCTTCCCTAAATCCTTTTTCTACAGATGGAATGAATTCTTTTGGAATCCTACCCCCTTTTACAGAATCTACGAACTGTAATCCAGGACCTTTAAAATCTTCATCTACTGGCGCCATTTCAAAAACAATATCTCCAAATTTACCACGACCACCAGATTGTTTCTTATAAGTCTCTCTGTGATCTGCAATTTTGGTAATTGTTTCTTTATATTCTACCTGTGGCTTTCCTTCGTTAACTTCAACTTTGAATTCCCTTCTTAAGCGGTCAACAAGAATCTCCAGGTGCAATTCACCCATTCCTGAGATAATTGTTTGTCCGGAAGCTTCATCAGTTTTAACCTGGAAAGTTGGATCTTCTTCAGCAAGTTTTGCTAAAGCCATACCCATTTTATCTACATCGGCTTTGGTCTTTGGCTCTACAGCGATACCAATTACCGGTGCAGGGAAATCCATAGATTCCAAAACAATAGGATTTTTCAAATCGGTAAGCGTATCTCCGGTCTTAATATCTTTAAAACCAACAGCCGCTCCAATATCTCCAGCTTCGATCCTGTCAATAGGCTCCTGCTTGTTTGAATGCATCTGGTAAATACGTGAGATACGTTCTTTTTTGGTAGAACGGTTATTTAACACATAAGAACCTGCATCCAAAGCACCTGAATAGACTCTAAAAAATGCCAATCGACCTACGAAAGGATCGGTAGCAATTTTAAAAGCTAAAGCTGCAAATGGAGAATCTACATTAGGTTTACGTTTTTCTTCATCACCTGTATCTGGATTTACACCAATAATTGCCTCTACATCTACGGGAGAAGGCAAGTAGCGCATTACCCCATCCAACATTGCCTGAACACCTTTGTTTTTAAAGGCAGAACCGCACATCATTGGAATAATGGACATATCTATAGTCGCTGCTCTTAGCGCAGCAATAATTTCATCTTCGCTAATAGAAGCTTCGTCTTCGAAAAACTTTTCCATAAGAGCTTCATCGTAGTCAGCAACTGCTTCCACCAATAAAGTCCTGTATTTATTCACATCAGCCATCAATTCTTCAGGAATATCCACAATCTCATAGGTCATACCATAATCCTCTTGATTCCAAATAATTGCTTTTTTGGAAATCAAATCAACTACACCTCTAAAATTCTCCTCTTCCCCAATTGGAATTTGTAAAGGCACTGGGTTTCCACCCAACATTGACTTTACTTGATCGCAAACATTAAAGAAGTCAGATCCCTGACGGTCCATTTTGTTCACAAAACCAATACGGGGAACTTTATATTTATCAGCTTGTCTCCAAACGGTTTCAGATTGAGGCTCTACTCCATCTACCGCACTGAACAACGCAACCATTCCATCCAAAACACGTAATGAACGTTCTACCTCAACGGTAAAATCTACGTGACCTGGAGTGTCAATAATATTTACTGTGAATTCCTGATCCCTGTACATCCATTTACAGTGAGTTGCAGCAGAAGTAATTGTTATACCTCTTTCCTGCTCCTGCTCCATCCAGTCCATTGTGGCAGCACCATCGTGTACTTCCCCAATTTTATGACTTATCCCGGTATAATATAATATACGTTCGGTACAAGTGGTTTTACCGGCATCAATATGCGCAGCAATTCCAATATTCCTTGTATATTTTAAATCTCTTTGTGCCATTACTGTTGTCTATTAAAATCTAAAGTGAGAGAAAGCTTTGTTAGCCTCAGCCATTTTATGAGTATCTACACGTTTTTTAACGGCAGCACCTTCTTCTTTGGACGCAGAAAGAACTTCTCCGGCCAATCTTTGAGCCATTGATTTCTCGTTGCGTTTCCTTGCGTAAGAGATCAACCATCTAATTGCGGTTGACACTTTACGGTCTGGTCTAATTTGCATTGGGATTTGAAAAGTAGCACCACCTACACGTCTGCTTCTTACCTCAACGTGTGGCATTACATTAGAAAGAGCTTCTTTCCAAATTTCAAGGGCTGTCTTTTCTTCGTCTTGTTTTTTCTCTTCTACAATTGCCAAAGCATCGTAGAACACTTTAAAGGAAACCGATTTCTTACCATCCCACATCATCATGTTAACGAAACGAGTAACTAACTGGTCGTTAAATTTTGGATCCGGTAAAAGAGGTCGCTTTTTTGCCTGTCTTTTTCTCATGTCTTGTTTAAGTTTTTGTTATTCATTAACGGTTCTAAGTCAATTTTAATTTTAACTTCTTACCTTTAACATCTAACCTTGTTTTACTTTTTAGGGCGTTTTGATCCGTATTTTGATCTACGTTGAGTTCTTCCTGCAACACCCGCAGTGTCTAATGCACCACGAACGATGTGATATCTAACTCCCGGTAAATCTTTTACCCTTCCACCTCTAACCAATACTATCGAGTGCTCTTGTAGATTGTGACCTTCTCCGGGGATGTATGCGTTTATCTCCTTACCATTTGTCAACCTAACCCTTGCAACTTTACGCATTGCAGAATTTGGTTTCTTTGGGGTAGTGGTGTAAACACGTGTACAAACTCCTCGTCTTTGAGGGCACGAATCCAAAGCAGCCGATTTACTCTTCTTGGTTATTTTGGCTCTTCCTTT
>JBDNHN010000117.1:0-9245 GCA_041688725.1 Gillisia sp. | reverse complement strand
GAACATCAAAAGCACTTTTGGGGATGTGGTTGAGAAATATGCAATCTCCAGAATTGAAAACACCCTTAATTCGGCGGTGGTATTTATAGATGAACTCAATTTATACCTTACTATCGATAAAAAAGAATTGCCCTCCAGCCTTAGGTACGACACCGATACCAGAATAATTGCTTCCCAAATTCCCGACAAAGCAAAAATTAAATATTTTATGATTAGTTGGTAAATGGTCCGAGCAAATAATAGAATGATGATAATATCAGGATCTACACCTAGAAAATTATCAATTATTTATTTTGATAACAATCTCAAAATATTAAGAGTTTCTTTTGTTTCCTCTTAAGAAATGTTAATATGAAGTAGCGTTTAAATTCTTTGTTTACCTTTATCCTCTAACTAATAATTTTTATTATGATCAAGATTTTAGCGCTAATCATGACAATATCCGGAGCTGTAGGTTTGGTAATGGGTGTTCTGGGGATTTTTGGAAGTCTATCCTTAATGCTGAGTCCATGGGCTTTGGCAATTCTCGGAATTATTTTTTTTGTCGCTGGGATATCCATGTTGAAATACCGAAAAGATTCTGAAGTTATTGAAGCTGAAAATTCAAACAATAAATAATTTCTTTAAAAGGACTGCAAATTTAAATTGTTCATATCATCTGGATTTTTAGATGCTGAACCATTATCTTTGCAGTCCTAATTTATATAATCAGATGCAACTAACCAGAATCAATAAATATTTAAGCGAAGCCGGATATTGTTCAAGGCGTGAAGCCGACAAATTAATTGAACAGGGAAGGGTTACCCTAAATGGAAAAGTTCCGGAAATGGGCACTAAGATTGCTGAAGGTGATATAGTAAAGGTTGACGGGAAAACCATTCTGAATAAGAATGAAAAACCTGTTTATATAGCCTTTAACAAACCTGTGGGAATTGTTTGCACCACCGATACGGGTGTGGAAAAAGACAATATCATAGACTATATAAATTATCCCAAACGCATCTTTCCAATAGGCAGGTTAGACAAAGCCAGTGAAGGGATAATCTTTTTAACGGACGATGGTGAAATTGTAAACAAAATTTTAAGAGCCAGAAACAATCATGAAAAAGAATATATTGTGACTGTAAATCGGCCAATTACCTCAAACTTTATTGAACGTTTGGGCCAGGGAGTTCCTATATTGGAGACCTATACCAAAAAGTGCTTAGTTGAACGCCTCGGTAAATTTGATTTTCGAATTGTACTTACCCAGGGCCTGAATAGGCAAATCCGTCGGATGTGTGAATATTTAGGATATGAGGTTACACATTTAAAACGAGTAAGGATAATGAATGTCCAACTTGATATTCCAGTGGGTGAATGGCGCGATTTAACTTTGGAGGAACTGCAAACCATTAATGATATGGTTTTAAAATCTGAAAAAACTTTTAACTCCTCAAATTTACCTGCGAATAAACCATCGGGATTGGCAGAGTCAAGACCTCATCAAAATCCATCCAATTCTTCAGATTCAAAACATTTTAAGCGCAGGAATCCTTCAGAATAGAAATATTAACAGATTATTAGCGATTAACCGTGAGTTATTATAAGGATATCTTTATATTTTTACAATAAATTCAGGCAAGTAATAATCAAATCAGGGATCAAGATCCGGACGAAGCCTTTAGAAGGGAAGCTTTGACAAAATTCTTCTCCATCGCTCATAATTTTATTTAGCAAATAATCATTAAATTAATCTCTTTAACAGATAATTGTAAGAAGTGCGAAAAAACAAATAATTAATATGACCAAACTACAACCTTTTCACCTTGCTATTCCAGTATCCAATCTTGAAAAAAACAGGGTCTTTTACCGTGAAACCTTAGGGTGTACTGAAGGCAGGAGTAGCGACCATTGGGTGGATTTTAATTTTTTCGGTCATCAGTTGGTATTGCACGAACAACAACCTCAACCATCCCCGGCCATAAAAGGCAATCCGGTGGATGGAAAAGAAGTGCCAATTCCACATTTTGGGGTGGTTTTAGAATGGGAAGTATTTCAGGAATTTGCTGAGGATTTAAGGGAGAAAAGCATTGAGTTTGTGATTGAACCTTATAGTAGGTTTCAAGGAGAAACCGGGGAACAAGCAACGATGTTTTTTAGAGATCCTTCAGGAAATGCATTGGAATTTAAAGCCTTTAAAAACATCGATCAGCTATTTGCTAAATAATTAATCCATGAATAAAATAAATCCCAATCTAGTCCGTCAATTGCTCGTGCTATTCATTATTTTGTTTTTAGGGATTTTAATATTTAAGGAATTAGTGCCTTATATCTCAGGAGTACTTGGAGCTATAACCCTTTTTGTGATTTCCAGAAAATGGATGCAAAAATTGGTGGCTAAAGGCTGGAAAAAATCCCTGGCAGCTGGGTTATTGATGCTGGCATCCTTTATAGTAATTCTGATTCCGGTGGGCTTAATAGCCTTAATGCTTTCCTCAAAAATTAAGAGATCCATAACCAATTCAGAAAAAATAATCGATATTTTTAAAGGCCAAATCGAGAAGCTGGAAGTATATTTTAATTATAACTTGAGCAATACTATAGATAGTTCGTCAATTACGAATTGGATATCTCACAACCTGCAAAATTTTGCCGGTAGCACATTTAACGCCACTATAGCTATTACTATAATGTATTTCCTGCTCTACTATATGCTGATCAACCAGGAAAAACTGAAAGAACTTTTGAATTCGTATATTCCTTTAGGAAAAGAAAATGTCAAGTTAATAGGGAAAGAAAGTGATATTTCAGTACGCTCAAATGCTCTGGGAATTCCTTTGGTAGCGCTGTTTCAGGGAATTGTTGCTTTAATAGGATATCTTATTTTTGGAGTTCCGGAACCCTTATTTTGGTTCACTATTACAGCCATTAGTTCCTTGATCCCATTTTTAGGAACTGCTTTGGGAATTATCCCCGTGTCCATTTTGCTGTTTTCACAAGGCCAAACCTGGCCAGCTATAGGGATTCTGATATATGGATTTACCGTTGTAGGGTTGACAGATAATTTGGTGAGACTCTATGTTTTGGAAAAACTATCCAGCGTGCATCCTTTAATCACCTTGATTGGCGTAGTAATTGGTGTTCCTTTGTTCGGGTTTATAGGGCTTATCTTCGGGCCTCTTTTAATCTCATTATTTTTGCTTATATTAAAAATATATAAGAAAGAATATGGAAATGAAGAAGATGAAATTAAAACAACAATCTCTTAAATAAAATAAAATTATGTTTAATAAAAAGAGCAAGATCATTGATGGCGATTATATGAGTGATTCCATCGTTCAAATTAAAGAGGATGATGTAAATGTGGTTATGGACAGCCAAGAGGACATTTCCAGTAAAATAGTCAATGCGAGTGTCCTGAAGAAATACTCTGAACTTGGTAAGGTTATGCTGGGAATGCTCACAGATTACCGAAAAGGAATTTATACCAAAGTGCCTTGGTTTACAATAGCAACCATAGCATTCGGTTTTTTATATATCTTAAATCCATTTGATATTATCCCTGATTTCATTCCAATTATAGGATATATTGATGATCTGGCGGTATTTACTTTCGGATTGAGATTTATAGAAACCGATCTGCATAATTACCTGGATTGGAAACTGGAATCTCAGGCATAGAAATGATCAAATATTAAAAAAATTGGCCGTCAATAGACGGCCAATTAAGTATATATCAAAATTAAATTAGGCTGAGTATTTCTTTAAATAAAAATTTCAGCAAAATTTAAACTTTATCCCTACCGGTGATTTTCTCTTGCCAGCAAGGTGTTCTTTAGCAACATTGCGATGGTCATAGGCCCTACTCCTCCAGGAACTGGCGTTATAAAAGATGCTTTTTTACTCACGTTTTCAAAATCCACATCGCCGGAAATACGGTAACCTTTTTCAGTGTTTTCATCTGCAACTCTTGTGATCCCCACATCGATAATTACGGCTCCTTCTTTTATCATTTCGGCTTTTAAAAATCCAGGATTCCCTAAAGCAGTTATAATTATATCAGCTTGAGAAGTTATTTGAGTGATATTTTTAGTATAACTATGGGTAAGAGTTACGGTTGAATTTCCTGGAAACCCTTTTCTTCCCATCAAAATACTCATTGGCCTGCCAACAATATGACTCCTGCCAATTACAACGGTGTGTTTTCCCTGTGTTTCAACCTTATATCTTTCCAATAATTCTAGAATTCCAAAAGGTGTGGCGGGAATAAAACTGCTCATATCCAGGGCCATTTTTCCAAAATTTGTGGGATGAAATCCGTCTACATCCTTATCCGGATTTACTGTTAGCAACACTTTTTGGGTATCAATTTGTGGTGGCAAGGGTAATTGAACGATAAATCCATCTATATCCGGATTTTCGTTTAATTCCTTAATTTTATTCAACAGTTCTGTCTCACTTGTAGTACTTGACATTTTAACCAAGGTAGATTCAAAACCTACCCGTACACAAGCTTTTACCTTGCTGGCTACATAAGTTTCGCTCGCACCATCATTGCCAACAATAATTGCTGCCAGATGCGGAACTTTTTCTCCTAGGTCCTTCATTTTCTGAACTTCCTCCGCAATTTCATTCTTAATTTCGTTGCTGATTTTTTTACCGTCAAGAATTGTCATTTCAAATTTTCAGTTTAAAACCTCCCTTTCTGTCAATCCAAGGGAAAAAGTTTAATTAATTATATTTTAAAAATTCCCCCTTTGGGGCTTAGAGGGCTTATTTCATTCCCTTCATCATTTGCATCATTTTTTTACCTCCACCGCCTTGCATCATCTTCATCATTTTCCCCATCTGGTTGAACTGTTTCAATAATTGGTTAATCTGTTGTACAGACGTTCCAGACCCTTTTGCAATTCGTTTTTTTCTATTCGCATTAATTAAGTTTGGCGTAGTTCTTTCCTCCGGAGTCATAGAGTAAATAAGGGCTTCTATGTGTTTGAAAGAATCGTCATCAATATCCACATCTTTCAGCATTTTTCCGGCACCGGGAATCATCGCCATCAGGTCTTTCATAGACCCCATTTTTTTTATTTGATGTAATTGGTTTAAGAAATCATCAAATCCAAATTGGTTCTTGGCTATTTTTTTCTGAAGTTTCCTTGCTTCCTCTTCATCATATTGTTCCTGTGCACGTTCAACCAATGAAACAACATCACCCATTCCCAGGATCCTATCGGCCATACGCGAAGGATAAAACACATCCATCGCATCCATTTTTTCGCCGGTACCTATAAACTTAATAGGTTTATTAACTACCGATTTTATGGAAATAGCTGCTCCACCGCGGGTATCACCATCCAATTTTGTGAGGATTACCCCATCAAAATTTAACTTTTCATTAAAAGATTTCGCTGTGTTCACCGCATCCTGACCTGTCATGGAATCCACCACAAACAGGATTTCCTCAGGTTTGATAGCATCGCGAATATTTGAAATTTCAGTCATCATAGCCTCATCTACCGCCAAACGCCCCGCAGTATCTATAATTACCACATTGTGACCATTTTTCTTAGCATGTGCAATAGCTGCTTTTGAAATTGCAACGGGATCCTGATTCCCTTCGTCGCTAAAAACCTCAACCCCTATTTGCTCTCCAACAACTTGTAATTGCTGAATTGCAGCAGGCCTGTAAACATCACAGGCAACCAAAAGAGGATTTTTGGTTTTTTTATTTTTGAGATAATTCGCGAGTTTTCCGGAAAAGGTGGTTTTACCACTTCCCTGCAAACCTGCCATTAATATTACCGAAGGATTCCCAGAAAGGTCAATTTCTTCAGCCTCTCCCCCCATTAATTGGGTTAACTCATCTTTAACGAGTTTCACCATTAACTGCCCCGGCTTTAACGCTGATAACACGTTTTGCCCCATGGCTTTTTCCTTAACGACGGAGGTGAATTCTTTAGCTATTTTATAATTTACATCGGCATCAACCAGCGCACGGCGTACTTCCTTTAAGGTTTCTGCAACATTTATCTCGGTGATTTGTCCATGGCCTTTTAAGACGTGTAAGGCACTTTCTAACTTATCGCTTAAATTATCAAACATATTCTTTCTTGTGTTTTAATATTCCTGCTCCTAAAGTGCAGATTGCAAATTTAATGATTTGATACTGAAGTGAAAAGTTTTATTTTCCGTTTTCCGTTATTTCCCCCTTCAGAGGTTATGGGACTATTACATCCTCTCCGGCACCTGGATGCCCAATAGCTGAAAAGCCGATTTAACAACCTTTCCAACTGAATCTGACAATTGAACGCGGAATTTTTTCTCCTCTATTTCTTCTGTTCCTAAAATTGTGACATTTTGATAGAAGGCATTAAATTCTTTCACCAAATCGTAGGTGTAATTGGCAATTAATGCAGGACTGTGATTCCCAGCGGCCAATTGCACTGTATCAGGATATAACTGAAGTTGTTTTATCAACTCTTTTTCCTTTTCATGTAAATTATAGCCTTGATCTATTGTGAGTTCCTGGGTATAATCAAAACCGGATTTTCTTAGAATAGATTGGATCCTGGCGTAAGTATATTGGATAAAAGGCCCGGTATTTCCCTGAAAATCGACAGATTCTTCCGGATTGAACAAAATACGTTTTTT
Organism: Gillisia sp.; assembly: GCA_041688725.1. Lineage (GTDB taxonomy): Bacteria > Bacteroidota > Bacteroidia > Flavobacteriales > Flavobacteriaceae > Gillisia. The sequence continues at coordinate 2,612 of JBDNHN010000117.1, read as the reverse complement.
GGGATCCACCTTGAGTATGTAATACTTTAAAGCACCCAAACCAATTATCTTATATAATTCTTCTTTTTCCTTTTCAGAATAACCATCCAGTTTTCCCAATTCTTCCGAAATAGTTCTTGCCGTTTCTTTCATTTGCTCAATCAGGTCATCGGCATCAACCACTGTTCCTTCACGGCTTTTCATTTTTCCTTCAGGTAAATCAACCATCCCGTAACTTAAATGATACAAATAATTTGACCAATTAAAGCCGAGTTTTTTCAGAATTAAAAACAACACCTTAAAATGATAATCCTGTTCGTTACCCACGGTGTAAACCATTCCATCTATATCAAAATCTTTTACACGTTGAATTGCGGTTCCAATATCCTGTGTCATGTAAACTGCGGTGCCATCGCTTCGCAATACAATTTTTTCATCCAGACCATCAGCAGTGAGATCAATCCATACGCTGCCATCTTCTTTTTTAAAGAAAACGCCTTTTTTCAGGCCTTCTTCCACCACTTCTTTTCCTAAAAGGTAGGTTTCGCTTTCGTAATAATTCTTATCGAAATCCACGCCTAAAGCCTTGTATGTTTTTTCAAAACCTCCGTACACCCACTGATTCATCTTTTTCCAAAGTGAAATCACCTCAGGATCGCCGGCTTCCCATTTGATGAGCATTTCCTGGGCTCCCAACAAAATAGGTGCTTGTGCCTTGGCTTCCTCTTCGGATTTACCTTCTGCAATTAATTCTAAAATTTCCTTCTTATATTCCTGATCGAATTTAACGTAATAATTCCCTACCAACTTATCGCCTTTTAAACCGGTGGATTCAGGAGTTTCCCCATTCCCAAATCGGTACCAGGCCAGCATGGATTTACAGATGTGTATTCCCCGGTCATTAATGATCTGGGTTTTGTATACCTTATTCCCGCTTGCTTTCAGAATTTCAGCTACAGAATAACCAAGCAGGTTATTCCTCACATGTCCCAAATGCAACGGCTTATTGGTATTGGGCGAGGAATATTCAACCATAATGGCTTTTGAATATTCGGTAATCCCAAGTCTGCCAAAATCTTTCCGACTTTTAATTTCATTAAATACGTTGAGAAAATAGCGGTCGCTGAGTACAATATTCAGGAATCCCTGAACCACGTTAAACCGGATAACTTCAGGAACGTTCTCCACCAAATAATCTCCAATTGCCTGTCCCAATTGAACAGGGTTGGTTTTTATTTGCCTCAACATAGGAAAAGTTACCAGGGTAATATCTCCTTCAAAATCCTTTCTGGTAGGTTGGAATTCGACGTGTTCAAGTGTGATCTTATATACCTGCGTTATCGCGCTTTTTACCTGCTTTTCAATGGTTTCCTGAATGCTCATTTATAGATTTTTTTAATCTTTTTCTTATAAATTCAAGGCGCAAAGATAGTGGAAAATAGGCGCAAGCTGAGGCGCTTTATCCTCAAATATGTATCTTTATAAAAAATGCGCGATGTTATTGAATATTAGTTATAATCAACCCGAAATTCGCCAAAAAATAAAGGATGAAGTTGGAGTTGCTTTTACCCTTATGGAAAGATTTAAATTAAATGGTATCGGCTCCCCAAAATTGCATATTACAAGTGTGAGTATCGACATTCATAATTTATTGGTTTTGGACCAAAATACCAATGTTTGCAATATTGAAATGCGGCCAAATGGCATACTTGTCATGTTCCGCGCATTATTGGAAACATATGCCCTGGTGATCCCGTACTACAAGTTAAACCTGTACAAGGGCAAATCTCAGGAATATTCTATTTATAAGGACCATTATTTTATCAAAGTAAAGGCAGATGATCCTTCCATACATAAGTTTATGATGAAAATCCTAGATTATAAAACCGGGAATGCCCCTACCCAGGTCGAAGATCTACTTTGACAATTTATTTATAAACTCTATTGAAAAAGTTGGGTTTATTAATTCAAAGTTAAATTTTTAATAATTACCAATTTCAGAAGTCTATGCAACTATGAGGCGAAAACAAATGGCTTATCTTTTTTTGAAAGCGACGCCACCTATAAGAGCTAAAATCCCTAAACCGATCATCGCATAAGATTGGGTTTTATCTCCTTGTGCTTCTAATTTTAAGGGTCCGGCCTGCATTATAACTTCTGGCGTAAATAAAGTATATAAACCATAACCTATCAATAACACACCAATAATTAACAAGACGATTCTAAGAACATTTTTAAGAAGATTGGTATCATTCATTTTTTTTTGAGTTTTTGATGTTTGAAGTGAAAGTAACAATTTTATTCCTGATTTATTGAATAAAAAAATTAAGGAATTGCTTTTTATTTAGATAGAGGAACTCACGATTTTACGGAAGTAATCTGACCCAGATCAGCTCAAATGATATTGGAGAACATGAAAAAAATTAAGTGTTTTGAATTTTAATTTCATTAAGAAGGGTCTGATTTTTTCATGAAGTCAGACCCTTTTTAAAATAAATTTCCAGCCTTTAGGCTTTCGGCAAAAAAACTTCTGCCATCATACAACGTGCACTGCCGCCTCCACAGGCTTCAATTGTACTTATACCCGAACTTAAAATTTCGCAGTGTTTTTCAATTCTCCTTATCTGATCTCT
>JBDNHN010000116.1:0-8514 GCA_041688725.1 Gillisia sp. | reverse complement strand
CCCGGAAGATATGGGGTAGTAGAATTCAGCGAAGATGGAAGGGCGCTTAGTATTGAAGAAAAGCCGGAAATTCCTAAGAGCAATTATGCGGTTGTTGGACTTTATTTTTATCCTAATTCTGTTGTGGAAGTTGCCAAATCAATTCAACCCAGTGCAAGGGGAGAACTGGAAATTACCGCTGTGAATCAACATTATCTGGATCAGGGAAATTTAGATGTGGAACTTATGGGGCGCGGCTTTGCATGGTTGGATACAGGAACACCTGAATCTCTGCTTGAAGCCTCCAATTTTATTCATACCATTGAAAAGCGTCAGGGCCTTAAAATTGCCTGTCTGGAAGAAATTGCTTTCGACAAAAAATATATTTCCAGAGAACAATTGCGTGAACTGGCAACTCCATTAAGCAAAAATGAATACGGGGAATACTTGATGAAAATTGTAGATAAAAAGAGGCAATAATGTGAGACTTCTTTTGATTAAAATTCTACGATAAAGAACAAATCCTGGTTAATTGAAATTTTCATCTTTACCAAGTTTATAAATTCTTTAATTCCCCATGTTTTTTAATTCTCAAATTCGCAGTTTGGAAGTGTTGATAATAATTAGGATAGCTATTAATTTTATATCTAATAGTTATCCTGGCATATTAATGAATAACAAATTGATAATTAGGTGCTTTTAAACGACAAAAAATTGTACCAAACTAGAAAGACAAACCAGAAACCAGAAACCAAAAACCAAAAATTGACCAATTAGCCTAATTCTCAACACTGAATACTATTTAATTAACTAAAACAAACAATGGACTATTAAATAAAATATCAAAAATGGATAATCATATATAATATGAGTGTTATTTATTGAGTATTTAGACTCTTAATAGAGTGAAGTAGTTGAGGGCACCTAACTTTTGAATTATTCTTATGAATATAATAAAAATCTTATCAGATTAAATATTTCTATTTGGAAAATTTTCAAATAATAAAAAGCTCAATATCTTTATGTATGTCCGCTTTGTGTCCTAATAAAAATTTTTAACTTCAATAATGCCAAATTTTTGTTTCCCCGCCCTCGAAGGGAGCAAAAATTTTGGACTTATTTAAAAATTTTGAGAATATGCCCACCCTTTAGAGATGGGGCAAAGTCATATTCGGCTTTGAGATGTAAACAATTAGCTCTTAGGACTCTTAACGGATATACATATATCTTTTAAACTTTTTAGTGAGACTTCATATTAATCAGTTTTTTTGGACAACTATAATAGATTTTTAATGAAGTATAAGCCTAAGAAATTCATAATTCAGGAGAATCAATATCAATTTCCTTATCATCACTTGCCCTATATTGATAGTAATAACAATGTTGTAAACCACAGGGCGCTAACTTGGGGATTTAAATATTTTTGTTATCTGCTAAGAAGTAAGGTAATTGTGGAAGAACTTAAGCCAAAATCTATTCTAGATATTGGATGTGGGGAAGGCAGGTTTCTTGGATTATTTAGTAAAGATATTATAAGAAAGGTTGGTGTAGATCTTGCTTTAAAACCAATATTGTTTGCAAGAGCATTTCATCCAGAAATTGAATTTTATAATAAGGATGCCGCGGAAATTAACGAGAAATTTGATTTTGTCACTGCGATTGAGGTGTTAGAACACATTCCAGATGAAGAGGTGAACCAATTTCTTAAAGTAATTACAAAGGTTACAAAAAATGAAGGGCATATTTTATTATGTGTTCCAACAACTAAGCGTAAATTATCTCCAAAACATTACAGACATTATACTTTGGATTTACTTAAAAGTCAACTTAAAGATTCTCAAGTGAAATTGAAAATACAGAAAGTTGAATATATTTATCGTTCACCTCTATGGCTTAAATGGTATTCCAAAATCACGATTAACGGAATTTGGATATTTGAGATAAATTTTTTGCGAAATTTAATTTGGCAATATATATGGAATAATTTGTGTCAAACTAATCAGAAATATGGTGAAGAAATGATTGTAGTTCTGCAAAAGGTGGATGATTAGTAAAATAATTTAGGCTTGCGGAGGAGTTTAAGGAGTATTCTGATTTTTTAATCAAAAGCAGCATGGTTAAAATTGTGCAGGTCCTCACATTTCAGATACTCTTAGAGAGTTCATGAATTTTTCATTTACCAGGTTTTTTCAAAAAACTGTTTATTGAACTCTCTTTTCGAATTTTTGAAATTGGAATGACTGTTATTATCAGTTATATAATCTGTTTCACTTTTAAAAAATTTAGCTAATAACGCCAATGGAGTAAGAATACAATAAAAAACAAGAGTTAATAATATATTTGGAACAATATAGCTTAGAATTAATGCAATCTGGTTCCATATATTTTCAATAAAATTGGAGAATTTTATTGAAAATAAACTGCCAGCCATTAAGAATAATAAGCCGTAAGTAATTATTTCTGAATTTAAAAAAAAATTGATTAACAGAAAACCAAAGGCAATAGAAAGTATTGTTGTATGGGATTGCAATTTCATCTAGAATAAGGTATAGATAAATGGGGAAAGTGCACTACTTCCTGCTACGAGTACCAGAAATCCAATTAATACAAGTATGACAATAACCGGTATCATCCAGAATTTTTTTCTCTCCAATAAAAAGGTAACAAGTTCTTTCATAATTAAAAATCGAAATAAATAAACTGTTGTGGATTGCTTCCAAAGTTAAGAATTATTAGTGTTATAATTAGCATGTATACAATTATTCTTAACGGTTTTTGTTTGAATTTTAGCGGGTTTCTTTCATCATATCTCATATTCCATTCAAGTAAAATTAACAAAATCATGTAGAAAAAAAGCTTAATATTTGGAATAATAGTAAAATGTAATGGATTGGACATGTACCATAAATAGGTCAATGCTTCAGTTAAGGTTTCGCTTCTGAAGAATACCCATCCAATTGTTACTAAAATAAAAGTCCGTAGAATAAAGAATAGTTCTTTTAAAGTTGGTATTTTTTTATTTAATGCTATGGTATCTATAAATTTTCTATTTGATTTACTTATAAATGATGGAAGATACAATATCGCGTGGAATGCTCCCCATGCTATAAACGTCCAGTTGGCACCATGCCAAAAGCCGCTCACGATAAAAATTATAAATATATTCCGAATTGATATTAGTTTCGTGCTTTTTGACCCGCCAAGAGGAATAAATAAATAATCCCTGAACCAGGTGGAAAGAGAAATATGCCATCTTCTCCAAAACTCTCCAATATTGCGAGAGAAAAAAGGAAATTTAAAATTGGACATCAATTCAAAACCAAAAAGCTTAGCAGTACCAATAGCAATATCTGAGTAACCACTAAAATCACAATATATTTGGAACGCAAAATAGATAGCTCCTAACCAAAGTGTACCGCCACCCTGAGTCTCAAAATCCCCGAATATTTCATCGACGATGGGTCCAATAGAATCGGCAATAACAACTTTTTTAAATAGTCCCCAAATAATTAATCGTAAACCTTGTAGTATCTGATCTTTATTATAAATTCTTTTATTTAGTATTTGAGGAAGAAAATTGGTGGCTCTTTCAATAGGTCCAGCTACCAACTGAGGAAAAAATGAGACAAAAGATGCGAATGAGATAAAATCTCTGGTAGGTTTTAGTTTATTCCTGTAAATGTCAATAGTATAGGACATTGTTTGAAAAGTGTAGAAGGAGATCCCTACCGGTAAAATAACATTTAAAGTCCAGTTATTTTCAGTTCCATAGCCAATACCATTTAATAGATCAACCCAAGAATCTATAAAAAAATTATAATATTTGAAGAACATAAGTAAACCCAAATTACATAATATACTAGTGAATAGCAGAATGTTTTTTTGAAATTTACTTTTGGTTTCTACAATTCCAAGACCTATAGTGTAGTCTATAATAGTTGAAATAAGAATCAATGCTAGAAACCTGTAGTCCCACCATCCATAGAATATATATGAACTTATTAAAATTATTATATTTTGTATTATTGGCCTTTTCTGAAAAAACCAATAGATAATAAAGACAATTGGTAAAAAGACCAGGAATTCAAATGAATTGAAAAGCATTACTTCAAATCTGAAATTAAAACATCAGAAAGTTTATTTCCTATAAGATTATGCCCATATTCATTAGGATGTGAGTCTCCCGGAATTATCTGTAATTGATCAAAATTCACACCTTTTAAAGTTTCATACAGATCTATGAATTCAAAATGATAATTCTGAGAGATTGCATTCATCTTATTGTGAATAGGTAAGAAGGGGTAGTCCTGCAGAAAATGAATATCTGGTATTATAACAAGATAAACTTTAATGTCTTTTGTTTTAACATATTGAGCTAGTTTGGCTAGAGAGTTCTCCATTATTAGGAAACCTTGATTTTCAGGATTATATAAGGCATTATAGTGCTCATCCAAGCTCTCTTTGTTATTGGCTATCATCCTTTTTATGGCTATTGTAAGAGAAGCTGCCAGTTCACTGTTTTTTAGCAGGAAATTTCCAGAGCCCATTGGTAGTATTTCTGCATCATTCAGAAAATAATTTATTACGATGATGTCGGGTTCGATTGCTGTTTGATTTCTCAGAAAATTTTCTACATATCGGAACGTGTTATAATTACCTACTGAAGCATTTAACACCTGATAATTAAGACTTTCTTCATTTAACCTGTTATTAACAATTTCCGCATAGCTTTTTTCATTTTCAACACCCCATCCTAAACTAATAGAAGATCCTATAAATAAAATCTTTTTTTTATTCGGAATAGGTTCGGGAGATCTCATCCCCAGTGAATTTAGTTTAATTTCAATATTTTGAAGTGTAGCCTCAATGTTTTTCTTATGAACGTGACCGAGAACGGAATCATGTGTTTTAAGTTCTTTGGCATATTTCCACATTTCGATATCATAATTACTCATATCTGAGTTAATTAATCTCAAAGTTAATTCAACTATGAATAGTCCAATAAACAATATTATAATAGAAATGAAGATGTCCTTAATTTTTTTCATTTTGAAATTTATCGATTAAATAGAATGAAATTATTTCTGATACTTTTTCACTTCCTACATTGGTAAGATGTAAACCATCATTTTTATTAACAAAATTATTGTTCTGATCAATTAGCTCATGAAGCTTTATTATAGGAACATTATAAAACTCAGCTTTCTTTTCAATTAAATTATTTAACGAAGGAATTAATTCGTTTAGATAGAACTGAATTTCGTTCTCGTTAAAAACTCCCATTACACGCAAATTAGCTTTCATTACCTTAGGTACATGGTAATCTGTTGTTAAAATAGGACTTATCCCATAAATAAGACATGTATTAACAAACACGTCAAGCTGTTTCTCATATTGATATAAAATCCTTGATTTGTCCAATGGCGAAAAATTTGATTGTTTCATCCTCTCCAAATCTTTTGAGAAACTTCCATATTTACGAAGTTGTAACCAAAGGTTAGAGAAAAACATGTTTTTAATTCCCTTGTATGTATCTGTTCTTGGATTATTTCTACTTAGGTATTTCTTGGATCCTGTCCAATATGATTTATTTTTAGATAAATAGAGCATGTCGATTAATGAGGAGGAAAGTATCACATATTTAGGATTAAGAGGAATAACTTTCGTCGTTAATAGGAGATTTGTCATTGATAATAAATTCCCCCCTACTCCTGCATTTCTTGAATTAAGGTTAGAATTTAAGCTATCATTGAGTTTTTTAATAGATAAATAGGGAAACCGCTTGTTTTCCTGAACATTTTCTAATTCAACAGTGCTAGCTCCCATGAACACTATATCAATTTTTTTTTCCGAATTATCTCCAGGCCCTATTATAAAGCCATGCCTATCGGTTTGTTTAATAACGGGTTTTATTTCCATGTTATCTTCATAAGGACTTACTTTTACCAAGGATAATGGATTATTTTCCTTAAAACTGATTTGTCTTGAAATTCCAGGAGTCTCTTCCAATACCAAACCAAGTATTGGGTCTGTCAACGTCAAAAAAAGAATTATGACAACGAAATTGATCGCTATCAATTTTATTAATTTGATGATCTTCTTCTTAGTCATTTTCAAAGATTTCTTTTTTAATTTTAATTACCTGTGTTTTTTTATCATATAAATGGTTATTAATCACCAAATAATCCATTTCTGTAGACATAAAGCACCGGTAGGCATCTTCTGGCGAATTCACAATAGGTTCTCCTCTTACATTAAAACTGGTATTAACTAAAACACCCACACCTGTAATCTTTTTAAATTCATTAATCAAAGTCCAATATCTTTTATTTGTTTTTTTTGATACAGTTTGAATTCTTGCGCTAAAATCGACGTGGGTTATAGACTGAAGCGAACTTCTTTTAGTATATAGCTTATCCCAATAATTTAGATTATAATAATTTTCTGACACTTCATATTTTATTCTTTCTGAAATTTCTTTTACTATCAACATATAAGGACTTTTTAAATTGCCATTAAAGAATTCCTTATAATCTTCTTCTAATACGGATGGAGCGAATGGTCTAAACCCTTCTCTGTATTTAATTTTAAGATTTAATTTTTTTTGCATTTCAGCGTTTCTCGGGTCTGCTAATATAGATCTATTGCCAAGTGCACGTGGGCCAAATTCTGATCTTCCCTGGAACCATCCTACCACAAATCCTTCAGATAATAGTTTAGCAGTTACTTTTGAGATATCTTCAAATTCTTCATGATAAACTGATGCTGCCTTGTATTTTTTATTCATGATAAGAATTTCCTTATTAGAATAATAAGGGCCTAAATAAGATCCCTTCATATTATCATAAGAATCTGTAAAAATTCTTTCATTTTGGAAGTACATATAATTTGCTGCAAGTGCAGCTCCTAGTGCGCCACCGGCATCGCCTGATGCTGGTTGTATATAAATGTTATTAAATAAATTTAGTCCATGAATTTTACCATTTGCAACACAGTTTAAAGCAACCCCACCAGATAAGCACAAATTATTGGAATTTGTAAGACGCTTAGCCTCCTTAGCCATCTTAATTACAATTTCTTCAGTAATATCTTGAATAGCGAAAGCCAGATTGCAATGTGATTGTAGAAGTTCATCTGTGTCCTCTCTTACTTGTAATCCGAATAATGCTTCAAATTTTTTATGGTCAATCATTCGGTTGCCACTAGCATATTTGAAATATTTTTGGTTTAGAAATATTGAACCATCTTCTTTAATATCAATTATCTCATCTCTTATTTTTGAAATATAAAGTTTTGTGTCTTTAGAATCGGGATTGCCATAAGGAGCAAGACCCATCAGTTTATATTCACCTGAGTTTACCCGAAATCCTAAATAATAAGTAAATGCGCTGTAAAGCAAACCTAATGAATGAGGAAAGTATAGCTCTTTAAGAATTTCAATTTTATTGTTTTTTCCAATTCCAATTGATGCTGTACTCCATTCTCCAACACCATCTATAGTAAGTATTGCAGATTCTTCGTAGTTCGAAACAAAAAAACTACTAGCAGCATGAGAAAGATGATGCTCTGAAAATAGTATTTTAACTTTCTTACTATCGAAATCCTGATCAATATTTTTTAGTTGATCCTTCAATAATTTTCTAAAGAAAATTTTTTCTTTTATCCAAATGGGAATTGATCTTAAAAAAGAAAGCAGCCCATTGGGAGCAATTGCATAATAGGTGCTAAGTAATCTTTCGAATTTCAGTAAAGGTTTATCATAAAAAATAATTGCGTCTAATTCGTTCAACATAAAACCGGTTTCTTCCAGACAAAATTTGATTGAATTTATAGGGAAATCGGGAGTATGCTTAACTCTGGTAAATCTATCCTCCTGGACCGATGCGATAATCTCATTATTCACAATAATACTCGCCGCAGAATCATGATAGAAACATGATATTCCTAAGATTTTCATCTTCTATTTTTTAACAAAAATATAGGTTTTCTTTTTATAACCTAATATATTTGACTCTTAAAGGGATAATGATTTAAATAATTATTTTAAAAAAAGAAATATTTTTTATGATTACTAAGCGCTACATTTTTCTTGCCCTAAGTGTTTTAGTTACAATTTATTTGATAGGAATTTCCACAGGTCATTATCAATATTTTCCGTTTAAATTATTGTTTAGCTTTAAAAATCAGTTCATTTCCGTGTCAGAAAGCAAAAGAAATTTTGAGATAGGGAATTTGAAAGAACTCAATGTATCTATTGATTCTACAACTGGAATATACTTAACATATGGGCAATCAAACGCTGCAAATCATGGGCAAATTGGCTACGAAGTCAAATATGAGGTTTATCAATATCTAAATGGGAAGACTTACATTTATAAAGATCCTTCACTGGGTGCAACTGGGAAAGATGGCTCTGTGTGGGGCATGGTTGGTGATAAATTGATTGAAAGCAATAGGCATAAGAAGGTGATTTTTTCGAACAACGGTTTTCAAGGTAGAAGAATAGAAGAGTTAAATAAGGAGCCTTTTTTAAAT
>JBDNHN010000115.1:0-6442 GCA_041688725.1 Gillisia sp. | reverse complement strand
TTCCAACAACTCCATTAAATTCGAGGCATTGTTCAGGATGCTTTTGCGGTTTCCCCAGGCGATTGTTGCAGTTAAAAACCCGGCGATCTCGATATCTTCTTTTTTGCTGAATTGATGAGGGATTTGTACAGGATCTGTTTTTATGAACCCAGGAGAATTATATTGTTCAACTTTATAATCTAAAAATGATTTTAATTCAGATCTTTTGATCATTCCACTTGCTTTTCAAAACGTATAATTAGACGATTTCTCCATCAACCATAGTCAGTTTCCGGTCGGCCATATCGGCCAATTCTTCGTTGTGGGTAACAATTACAAAGGTTTGATGAAATTCTTCTCGAAGTTGAAAAAATAATTTGTGCAGGTTTTCCGCCGATTCGCTGTCCAGATTTCCCGAAGGTTCATCGGCAAAAATTACCGAAGGATTGTTTATTAGGGAGCGTGCAACTGCAATGCGTTGTTGTTCCCCACCGCTAAGTTCCCCGGGTTTATGATGTGCCCGGTTGGTTAATCCTAAGAAATCAAGCAGTTCAAGACCTCTTTTTTCAGCTTCAGCTTTCGGTGTCTTTTTGATGAAAGCAGGGATGCAAATATTTTCAAGGGCTGTAAATTCCGGCAATAACTGATGAAACTGAAAGATGAATCCCACTTGTTCATTCCTGAATTTAGAAAGTTTTTTCGCAGTTAGCGAATAGATATCTATATCGTTTATTTTTAGGGAACTATCGGGTTGCTTATCCGGTTGGTCCAACGTTCCCAAAATATGTAGCAATGTGGTTTTTCCGGCTCCGGAAGGCCCTACAATGGATACAATCTCACTTTTTTTAATATGTAGACCTACACCTTTTAAAACGTGGAGATCTCCATAGTATTTGTGAATATTATTGGCGTAAATCATCAGTTTAATTTAAAAGCGAAATTACCTATATTCTTTTGAACCCAACCTTTAACTTTTAAAAATGTTTTTAGCTTTGTTGTAATCTATATAATAAACCAGCCTTAAGGAAATATTTTGTCTCAGTGATTCTTCAAATAAATTTCCCAAACTTTCCCCGTAACCCAACTCGCTTTGATTGTCTAAATTAAAAATAGAATTACGGTAAAGCAAAATAGCTTCACTTCCCGGCGCAAATTCCCATCTATAACTGAAATCCAGGTTCCATATATTAAAATTTGCATTCGGATTATTATCCGGTGAAATTTGAAATTGTGCGGGGGTTAGACTTCCATCGTTTTGTAAGCTTGAATATTGATTTTCGGCAAATGTTGCCGCCGACCAAAAATTCCGGAAACTTAAGTTGAGCGCCTGTTTGGTATTAAAATTATAACTTCCCTGAATTGAATTTTCCACACTTTTTATATCCCTGTTTCCAAATAAAATCGCAGTGGGTTGCAGGGCCACAAAACTTTCCCTGTTTATAGTGTTGTTATATTCGAAGGAATAAATAAGACTGAATTTATCACTGATACGAAACCGTGGACTTATGCTGAGCATAGTATTTTCCTGCCAGGAATCAGAATAAACTCTATATCCCACCCTAACATCAATTGCGAATCTTTTTCTGTAATCTGTAGATATCCAGGTGTTGCCACCGATGTTTTGATTGTAAAGAACATATTGACCCTTACGGCGGGGTTCAAAAAAATCTTTGAAATCGGAATTCAGTTCCAAAGAGCCACCAAAGGCAAAGCGTTGTGTAGTGACAGCAAAAAGTCTTGCACCAACCCCGGTGCCAACGCTTAGGTTTGGAATATAACGCCGTTGATGTTGCCCGTAAAGTTTGATATTAAAATCATTGAATTTTTTTGTCGGCTCAAAGATCCTATAGGAGGTTTCCGCATAGAAATTATTGTAATTATTTGTGAAATTCAATCCCAGGTCATTTATGTCGTAAGTTTCATTGGCAAACTCGTGTTGAAACTCATACCTGAAATTTCCTTTGGTACGTTCTATTCCGAAGGTAGAAGCAAAGCCGGTGATGTTTTGTTCCGTTTTGTTTACATTGCTCATTTTTGCCTCCCCCGTAAAATTAAAGGAATTGGATTTATTGGAAATATCAAATAAAAATCCAGTGACATTTCCATCCCTAAAATGTCCGTTTCGGGTAACATTGGTATTGATTAGGGTAATAGAGGAATTTTGATTGTATTGTTGGTCCAGCACAAAAATATTATAATTGGCAAGAGGTTCCGTAACTTTTGTTCTGTTAACCCCGGTGATAGTATCCCTAAAACTGGCATTGGTTTCCTGTGTAATGGCATTAAAAAATCCAATTCCCAAACCTCTATCGGTTCTGCCTGAAATTTTAAGAGCATTTAGCAAATCGGTTTTCTCGGGATTTTCAATAATTATTTCATCATTTAGAATTTCCTTTTGAGCTGAGTTAAACCCAAGGGGAGCATCTCCAATTCGGCGGGAATAAAACAAATTCCCTTTTGTGAACAACTCGGTTCCTTCGGTAAAAAAAGCCCTGTTTTCACCAAAGGTCTGCTCAAATGGTCCTAAATTCAATTCGACTTTGTCAAAGGCGGTTTGTCCAAAATCGGGGATTAATGTGGCATCCAGTGTAAAAGCATCGTTTATCCCGTATTTAAAATCCAATCCGGCACTAAAATTTGATTTGGTATTGCCTTGAAAATGTTCTACAGCTGCTAAGGTGTAAGGGTAAAAACTCAAACGTACAGGCGGTTCAATGTTTTTTATTCCTTTTAGTAATCCGTTATATTGTGAAAATCTCCCCAAAGATTTATTGACGTAATTCCAGGTATATACCTCATTTAAATGCGAAATTTTTCGGGCAAACTGAATTCCCCATAGTTGTTCTTCCTTTTTTGGAAACCTCAGGGCGGCATAAGGAATTTTTATTTCTGCATACCATCCATTTTCATTGTAAGATATTTCGCCTTCCCACACCACATTATAACTGTAATCTTCGTTATCTCCGGTCATTTTTGCATCAGCTAAAGCTCCGGCGGAGGTAATCACAAACCGTGTTTGATTTTCTCCGTCATTATAAGTGTTAATATCAACAAAAAAGAAATCAGATTGTTCTATATTATCCCTTTGGGTAAATTGCCTCAAGATCCTGTTTGGTTCATTATCCTTCATATACCCTGCGATGTAAATCGCTTCATCGTCATATACTATTTTTACCGAGGTAGGATGAGTTTCACGACTGGGATTCCCGTCACCCGGGTCTATCATAACAAAATTTGTGGCAACAGGTTTATTTTTCCATACCTCATCATTGAGTAAACCATCAATCTCAGGAGGGTTTGTAATACGCAACGCGGTAAATTCTTTTATGGAATCTTTTTTCGGTTGTATATTTTGAGCCTGAATTTTGGTGATATAAAGGAAAATAAAAATAAAAAGGATGCTTCGATAAGTCATGTATATAATATTCTGTTCTTAAAGGACACATTTAGATTTACAACGTTACAAAACTATTAAAGTATTTTTGGAATGGAAATAAATATAATAATTTAAATATTTAATTTGTTTATATTTTTATTATTTTTGTTAAACAAAATAAAATAATCGAAATGAAAGATAAAACAATAGAAATTGCAAGCCTGGCCGGCGGATGTTTTTGGTGTACCGAAGCGGTTTTTGAAAGAATAAAGGCTGTGACCAAGGTGATTTCAGGATTTACCGGCGGAACTATTAAAAATCCGGCATACAGGGAAATTATCTCTGGGAGAACCGGTCATGCAGAAGCGGTAGAAATTCATTTTAACCCCGATATTATCAGTTTTGAAGAGTTGCTGTATATTTTTTTCAGTGTTCACGATCCCACAACACTCAACAGGCAGCAATTTGACGTAGGAACCCAATACCGGAGTGCCATATTTTATCATTCAGAAGTTCAAAAAGAAACGGCATTAAAAGTAATTGAACGTCTTGAAAAGGAAAAGATTTTTGATGCTCCAATCGTGACCGAGATTGTTCCTGCAACTTCTTTTTACACGGCAGAGTCGGAACATAAGGAGTATTATTCCAAACATAGGGAACAGCAGTATTGCCAGGTAATTATAGATCCTAAGATCAAAAAATTGAAGGAATTATTTTCAGAAAAGTTAAAAAATTAATTTAGAATTTATGTAAAAGTTTAGCGAGGAATACAACGAAGAAGTTACCGAAGAATTAACGGAAAGCTTTAAAAATATAATCAGTCGGTTAGGGGAAGAAATCTGCGACTCTGAGAGAGATTATTATAGAAGCTGAAATAGTTTACAAACATCCTTTTAAAAGGATGTTTGTAAACTCATGCTAATATTTCTTCCCCTGTTTGGTATTCCGTCCTGTTTTAATCTGGATAGATGGGAGATATAGGTTTTATCCAGTAAATTAGTTCCGCTAATCCTAAAATCAAGTGTTTGGCCTTTTATTTTCAGGCTGCTCCCAATTCCGGCACTTAACAATGAATAACCGGGAGTATCGGTCTCAAATTTGCTTATTTCATTTTGAGCCAGGGTACTTTTTAGTGTTATAAAACCGTAACTACTGTCCAGGAATTTGTAATGTTCAAATTCAATTCTAAGCGTATTTGTAAATGAAGTTGCAGGAATTAATGGTAAATTTTTGTCATTTTCCTGCTCTCCTCTTACCATTTCCACACTGCTTTCCAAATGCAGCCAATCCAGTGGGTGAGGATGTAAGTGAAGTCCGGCTTCTCCTCCGTAAAGGCGGGCATCATTTTGAATATATTCAAAAACAGGATTTTGACCTATTATTTCCCCGGAAGGACTCAGGAAAATATAATTATTTATTTTATTGTAAAAGCTGTTGGCGAAAAGTTCAAAATGTTCATTCCTGTATTCCAGGGCCACATCTAGCTGAAAATTTTGCTCATTATCCAAATTTGGATTTCCTATTTCATATCGGTTGGTGCCTTCGTGACTTCCGTTTGCGGTGAGTTCTGCAAGATTGGGAGCTCTGAATCCTGTGGCGGCATTTACCCTGGCGGTCAATGAATTAAAAACATCAAATTTCACTCCTAAGGCTCCATTATAACTTGTGAAATCACGTTCTATAGGTGCGAAATATTCACTTTCCCCAAAAATCCCATGTTCTCTGCTGTCAATTTTTCTGCTATCAAAGCGCAATCCTGCCTGGAAATCCACTTTTTCAAGGTGGTAATGCGTAGTGGCTAAAAACCCTATATCTGTAACATTAGCATCGGGGATTAGAATTTCCTCCCCGAAATTCTTATTGGTTTGAAACATTCCCTGAACCCCGAAAATATTTTCGAAATTCCCCCATTTTGAGCTGTTGTATTTAATATCGTAATTTAATGTTTCTAGGTGCATTTCAAGGGCAGGAATATCATCATCTTCTTCCTCATCGCTTTCATCCTGATGATGATCCTCAAATTCCTTTCTATTATTAAAGAGATATCCCAGTTTTAAATCCAGACTGGAATTATTCAGAAACAGTTTGTTGTCAAAACTCAAAATATGATTGTCCAATTGCTGATTGGGTAAAAACATATCTTTTGATGTTGACTGTTCCCCTATCTCTTCTGGAATACCGGTATTGGTATTGTTGTAATTGTACCTTACATCTCCACGGTATTTGATGTCCTGGTAACCTAATCCCGTCTTAATATCTATTTCATCAAATCTTGAATTGGTAACCCTGAGGCCATTTCCGGCTTTATAATCGCTATTTGTGGTGTAATTTCCCCGAAGTAAAAATTTAAGTCGTTCTCCGGATGTTTTAAAACCTGCGTTTGCTTCAGTTCCAAGGGAATTGGTGTGATATGTTATTTTTGCATCAACATCAGTGCTGTTGGCAATGGCATATTTTTCCGGATTAAGGTAAAGAACGCCACCCAACGCATCACTTCCGTAGAGAAGGGATGCAGGTCCTTTAATAACTTCAATGCTTTCTACTCCGCTGGAACTTACGCCCAAACCGTGTTCATCTCCAAATTGCTGATTTTCAAGTCTAACTCCCTGGGTGTAGACCAATACTCTATTGGCACTTAGGCCTCGAATTACAGGTTTTCCTATTCCGGCCCCGGTAGTCAAACTTTCCACTCCCGGGATTTGTGTAATTCCTTCAGCCAGGGATACCGCTCCGGATTTGTTTAAGTTATCCACAGTTTCCCGTGCCACCATCATCACATTCTCACTTTGAAGCTTGTGAAAGGGTGTGGAAACAATAACAGCCTCCATCTCTATGGCAGATGCATGTAATAGAACACTTAAATATTCACTAAGAGAAGTGTTAACCGTAATTGTTTGCGTTGCATATCCCAGGGATGAAATCACCATGTGAAAATTTCCTGCCGGAATATTATTTAATTGAAATTTGCCATCGGAAGAGGTCATTGTACCTCTTTCAAGTTCTGGAAGATAGATGATAGCTGCCATTACAGGTTCATTTGTTTCGGCATCAAGTACATCTCCTGTAATACCATTTTGAGAAAACGTC
>JBDNHN010000114.1:0-2717 GCA_041688725.1 Gillisia sp. | reverse complement strand
GTGAGAATGTTGAGGTTCCAACCCAGAACCGCCGATAATATAATGGCAGGGGCAAAAATTGTAATTCCTGCTGCAAGTCCGCGTTGGATTAAAAATAAAATCGCGGTGAGCATCCTTGTTTTAAGGTCAAATCGTGATTCTAAATATTCATAGGCTGTATAAACTTTAAGCCGGTAATAAATAGGGATAAAAACAATGCAGATGATCACCATCGCGATTGGGAGCCCAAAATAAAATTGAACAAATCCCATCCCATCGTGATAAGCCTGGCCCGGAGTAGAAAGAAATGTAATAGCGCTGGCCTGGGTAGCCATTACCGAAATGCCAATGGTCCACCAATGCGCCTGGTTCCCGCCGCGAAGGTAATCCTCAACTTTGTCTATGCCGCGCGTTTTATACACACCATAACTCACTATAGAAACTAAGGTTCCAATAAGTACTATCCAATCTAATAATTGCATTTTAGGAGAATATTTTCATTATGAAGTAGAACAACAAAATATAAAACGCGTTGGCCAGCAGGACTATGGTGTATGATTTTTTCCAGACATATTTCATTGGTTTTTTCATTTATTTACCTATTGAAACCAGATTAGAAAACAAACGAAATGCGCCTGGAACGCCTTCCGGAAATTGCCTGAAAAAACTTAGCCCCGTATAAATAAAATATCCTTTACCATATTTTGCAATAAGTAAACTTCCATTTTTAGGAGTTTCATTTTTATCGTTCATAGATAAGATTGGGGTAAATTCAGGAGCCCATTTACTGGCAAAATATAAACCACGCTCCTGTACCCAATTTTTAAAATCTTTTGAAGTGATTTTATTCGGGCTGTTTAAAACAGGATGATCCGGTGATAAGAACTGAACTTCAGCATTTTCCTCAGTTACTCTATCATGTGATAATTCTATTGAAAAAGGTGCAAACTGATCTACAATCATTCCTCTACTGACATTGTACTGTGCTATCAAAGTTCCTCCATTTTCCACATATTTTAATAAAGCAGGCTGTTTGTACTTTAATTCTTCAACCGTATTATAAGCACGTATTCCAAGGACAATTGCATCAAAATTGGCAAGGGAGGAAGCAGAAATTGATTTCGGATCAATTTTAGTGACCGAAAATCCTATTTGCTCCAGGCTTTCCGGAACCACATCTCCGGCTCCTTCAATATAACCTATGTTTTCTCCTTTTTTCTGAATATTGAGCTTGACAAGTTTTGTTTTTGAAGGTAAAACAAGAGTTTGCAATGGAATATGATTGTAATCTATAGTGACAATTTCATCAGAATAATTGGTTCCATTAACATTAACAATAGGTTTTAGAATTGCTTCCTCCTGATTTTTTGGAGGAGTGACAGTGAAATTAATGGTGGTTGAAGCTCCTTTTTCTATAAGATTGAAATTGGCAGTTTTAGGATTGATCTTCCAATTTTCAGAAGTTTGTAAACTTAACTGGCCCGAAAGCTCATTTTTCCCCGCAGTTATTGTCACAGGAACTACCTTAGATTTTGAATTGGCAAAGATCAAAACCTTTTCATTAATTTTTGCTGAAATAGGTGGAACAATTTCGAAAGGTTGATATACCTCACCTTTTACCCGGTCATTATATTTGTAAACCACCCTTTTTTCAAAGGGGATTTCCACTTTGTTTATACGAATTGAAAATCGCACATTTATATTTCTCGGGTTTTCAGGCAAACCGATTAATTGTTGGTCTTCCACTTTGTACATGCCCAGAGAACCTTCCTCTTTTAACCAGTATGGAGAGGTGTAGTTTGCGGTATCAGGAACCTTAAAAGTGAAGGTTTTTTCCCAATCCTGGTTATTTTGAAGTTTTATGTTTGATTCAATTTCTACTTTTCCGGGGTTTAGGGTTATAGAAAGCAATGTCATGTCCTGCTTACTTCTGTTTATCGCCTCTAGGTTTAGCTGGATTTCCTGAGATGCTATCGCAGTAGGAGTTTCAGATATCGCTTCCAGGAAAAGTCCGGTGGATGCAGCAATAATTTTCTTGATCTCCTGAGATTTAATATCTTTCCAGTGAGAGTCTTCTAAATCCTGTATTAACAAATAAGCTTCTACCAGTTTTGGAAGGCTGGCCGAAGGATCCTCAAAATCAAAATTTGTTTCAACCTGAGCCAGAATTTGTCCTATTTCGGCACCGCCTTTTAACCTGTTCCATGAGGTATCTATTCCGGCAAATAAGTCGGAAGAATTTTCCGGTAAATTCCCGTCAATCAATTCTAAATATTCTGTTTGAGTGCCGCGACTTCCTGTGCTTCCAAAACCCTGGGATTGGTGCCGGCTTCTGCTCAATGCCGCAATTTCCGGATTGGAAAGGCCTTTTGAAGGAAAATAGACCCCGGTATTTAATTCTAAAAAATTTGATTTATCAGCATTTTTAAATGCTTCGTCATTTTCATAAAACCAGGGAGAGGTATTAAAAAACAAGCGTTTTGGTTCAAATGTTTGCGTATATTTTAATTGCCCGGGGAAACCCGATGAATCTTTTGCCAAATCAGATGCTTCCACACTTAATAGAGCAGAAGCGGTATGCTGGCCGTGCGTATCCCCCGAGGTCCTGTGATTGAATCGGTTGATGATAACATCTGGTTTAAAGGTTCGAAAAACCCAAACCACATCACTCAAAACCTCCTTTTTATTCCAGATTTCCAGGGTTTCTTCGGGGGTTTTGGTGTAACCGAAATCGATGG
>JBDNHN010000593.1:0-6981 GCA_041688725.1 Gillisia sp. | reverse complement strand
TCCAGTTCCCGCCACTAGGTGAAAACCAAGAATAGAACGGATTGTTTACGGACAATCCGTTTTTTTTATGCCCATAACTTTCTTACTTTTACGTACCGTAAACGCTACCGTAAACGTTTTAACTATGAAATTGAATTATTCTGAGCCAAAAATCTTCACAGGAGGAGTGAATATTTCCATTTGGTCAAGCCTTACTTCACAAGAAAAAAAGACTGCTCTTTCAAAAGATTGGTTTGTTTATTTTTCTTTTCGAAACCCTGAAACGGGTATTCTAAAAAAACAATCTTTTATAAAAGCAGGCGTTAATAAATTAAAAAGTAAACGAGAACGCCACGCATTTTTAAGAACAATGCAACAAGCGTTGTTACAGTTGTTGCAATATGGATTCAACCCTTATGAAGACAATAGTGATTTAGAAGCTACTTTATTTTCTGAGAAAACTACTAAGAGTAACAATACAGTAACAAAAGAGCAACGGGAATTAGCAACAGAAGAGCAGAAAACCTTTGAAGTTGAAAAACAAAAAGTTGTTTTACCTGTTAAAGAAGAGGCTAAACCGATTGAAGAGCCTTCATCAACCATTGCAGAGGCTATCAAGTTAACTTTAGAATTGAAAGTTAACTTGATGAATAAAAATTCTTTTGTTCAATACAAAAGTAGAATAGGTCTTTTTGAAAAATGGTTAAAAGCAAAAGAGCATTACAACAATCCAATAACTTTTATCACAAAAAAAACAGTCATTCAGTATTTGAATGATGTCTTAAAAAGATCAAGTGCTCGAAATCGAAATAATTCTAGAACCGATATTGCATCGATGTTTCAACTTTTAGAGGATAATGAACTAGTAGAACATAATTTTGTTCGGAAAATTCCAGTTTTAAAATCAGTTCCCAAAAGAAACAAAACCTATACACCAAATCTTGAAAAAGGAATATATGCTCACATGGAAAAAGTAGACAAGCACTTATTGCTTTTTGTAAAGTTTATTTCCTATAATTTTTTACGCCCAATTGAAGTTTGTAGATTGAAAGTTGAAGACGTAGATGTACAAGATAAAAAGATCTACGTAAAAGCCAAAAATAAACCAGTAAAGATTAAAATAATTCCAGAAATTCTGCTGAATAATTTACCAGATTTATCCAATAAAAACCCAAAATTATTTTTGTTTGGGAGATATGAATTAGTAGACGAATGGGATGCAGAGGAAACCAATAAAAGAAATGAGTTCTCAAAACGATTTAAAGCAATTAAAGATCACTTTGAATTAGGAACAGAATTTGGAATGTATAGCTTTAGACATACTTTTATCGGAAAACTGTATAGAAAGTTTAGAGAGCAAATGACACAACACGAAGCAAAGAGTAATTTAATGCCAATCACAGGTCATACAACGATGGTTGCCTTAGAAAAATATCTAAGAGATATAGATGCAGAGCTTCCAGAAGATTATTCAAAAATGCTTTATGATAAACCAAAAGATTTAAAAAATTAGATGAGAAGGAAAGAAGATAATTTTGGTGTTTTAAAAGACTTAGCTTTTAAAAAATTAACTAAGCAAGAGCAGTTAGAAATTTTAGTGGAGAGAAACTTGTATCAGGTGTTTACATCTATTGGATTAAATTCAACGAATGTTATCAAATTAGACGAAATAAAAGAAGTTACCCAAAAAAGAGAATTATCTCCAACATATGCAATAAGAGAACAATTTTATAACTTCTTTACAAGTACTTTTCAATTTGAAATAGACAAAGATTTTTTCTTTTTCTCTAAAGGTTTAGAAGATGAGATTTTTGGAATGGACTATGTAGATCAGCGAAAAATTGCACTAAAACATTTCAAAGAGAAATTTTTAAAAGTTACACCCAAAGATTTTGCACTCGCTTACAAGACAACTTCTGAAAATGGATTAGAACGCGTAAAAATGTTGAATTTATTCAAAGTTTTAAAAGGAGCAAGGACAGCTATGAATTCAAACTTAGGAACGCAACAAAATATAATCAAATTTCTGATTGGAGATGAACGTTATTTTCAATCAGCTGAATTTCAAGGACAAGAATTTTTTAAAAAAGCACTTCACTTTGAAACTGGACTAAAAATACTATTAAGTTTAAACGATACATATCAATTTGAAGAAGATGCTGAATTTAGCAATTTGGGCGTTCTAAAAGAACGTTATAAAGTTTACAATAATGTTTTCATTGACTTTGAGATTTTTAGATGGACTCATAAAAAGATAAAAAGTTTTATAGATAACAAACCTTCTAACATTGATAGTTTACATCAAGCCTTATTAGAATCATCCCTTATTTCAGAAAAAAAGAAAACATTTATAGATTATATAAATCAGGAGCACAAAATGTCTATCACTAAAATTAGACATTACGCTAGAGATACAAATCCTTCGCATGATTTTAGATTGAGGAAATTTAAAGAAGAAATACAAGATTTGACGTCTAAAAAGTAAAGATTCTTCCTGTCAACTAAAAAACCCGTTTTCAGACATAAATAGACACCTTACAGACATAAATTTGACAAGGTCAGAATTACCCTAATCACCTCATTAGAAATTATCTTAGTCCAAGACAAAAGTTAATTATTTTCTAGTGAATTCAGACGTAGTTTATCAAGTAGTAAAAGCACTTCCAAAAGAAGAGCAAAAACTTCTATTGGATAAATTAAAGAATGATTTCGAAATCACACCAAACTTCAATACAGAAAAAAAAATAAAGTTGTTGAACAAAGAAAATGCTATTAATCATTTGTTAAAAAATGTTTTTGGATACAACCAAAACACTAAATAAAAACGATTTATAAATGATTAAGCGTAAAACAAACGTTCAATTAACGCATATGGAGACTAGATTATATAACTGTGAATACTGTAAAAAAGACTTTTTACCAGCAAGAAGGAAAGTACAAAAGTTCTGTTCAACAAGTTGTAGAGTGAAATCACACCATCAAAAAACAAAAATCAGTAATAAGTTAGCGACCAGTAATTCAGAAAATCAAACTAAAAAAAGGAGTATTGATAAAATGAGTTCTGCAGGAGTTGGAAATGCAGCTGCTGGAATAGTAGCTGTAGATTTATTAAAACATGCTTTTACAAAAGAAGAAAATAAACCCGCTACAAAAAAGGATATTCAAAACCTTGCAACAAAATTACAGAGATTTCAAAGAGTCAATAATATGAATAAAGATCCTTTTGGGAAACTTCCTTATTTTGATAATGTGTTGGGAGTTTTGGTTTATCGGTAGTTTCTTATTTAAGTTAAGTTTTTTGTATATCCGTTTAGTGTCCATTGGCGGTAATGCTTGCAATAACAAGCCTATCAAAAATTCTTTCGCCAAAATATCTTCAATTTAGCTTGTACACAAACTCATTGAGGTGAAGTTGCAGATACTTTTTCTTAATTTTATGATAGGTGCCTACAAAATTTCGTTTTGCATTACTTATAGCAATATGCACCCATTTTAAAGTTATTTTAGTGGTTTGCTCGTTTGATTTTTCAGTCATATGTATTTCTACATAATCTGCGATATTAACATGAGAGGTGCTTTTGTCTGTAAACACAATGGATTGATCATTATCAATAGCATTCTCGATACTTGTATCTGTGCCTTCTGCTTTATGGTCAACCAATACTGTAGTTTTAAAATAACGACATTGGCGCTCTACTTTTCCTGTCTCTATATCTTCAAGTACTGTACTTTCTGCCATCATCATAACATTGGATTTGGTTTTACTGCCTCGACCGAATTTTTGTGTTTTATGAGCCAGTTCTGAAGCTTCTATTGTAAAGTAGCCTTCATCCATTTCTATCATGCCTTCTAAAGTATAGGGTCATCTCGCTCTCCCATAGCCTTACGCAACTTGTGAACCATTGCCCAAGCAGGCTCGTAACGTTTTAAACCCAATTGTCGTTGTATTTCTTTTGACGAGAACCCTTTCTTAGTAGTACTTATCAGAAAAATAGCTTTATACCAAGTCATAAATGACAGTTTCGAACTTTCTATTATAGTTCCGCTTCGTAAAGATTGTCTAGATCTACAAGATTTACATTCATAACTCCATTTGTTTTGCAACCAATAATGTGATGTACCTTGACAACGATTGCATATAACACCTATTTTATCACGCTCTGACTTAAAATGCATACGACAACTCTTTTCATCTGTAAAATGCACTCCAAAAGAAAATATATTCATAATTAACTACTTTAAAATCAGTTAAATATACGAAATTATTACCGATTTAGGGTTATTTACGGACATACAAAAAGGAAGCCTTTAAAAAAGTTTTAAAAGATTTTTAGCTAAAAAATCCAACAAACCAAGACTGGAAAACAAAATTGCAGGAAGTTTTCACAATTAGTGTAGATCAGTTTTATGCTAGCCTAAAAGGTTACACAAATGACTTTAACACAGTATTACTACCTGATGAAAGTTTGAATCTAGAAAGTATTTTTAAAATGTAAAAACAAATTTTTACTTGACTCATTACCAAACCTTTATAAAACTACTTCAAAGACAGTCTAAAGAAAAGCTAAACATGGACTCAAAAAGGTGATAAATGAAGGTTTTTTTATGTATTGGCAAAGGACGAAAGTGCAGAGAATCAAATAATGATGAAATTATTGAAAAAACAATACATTACAACGCCATTTTATGGCTACCGAAAAAGGACGGATTGGCCTACAAAACAAGGATTTATAGTAAACGAAAAACGATTACGACGGTTGATGAAAAGGGTGAAAGGTAAACCATTTACAGAGCTCCACGTATCATCATTGCTCTTAAAGAACACAAAAAGTATCCGTATTTATTGAAAGGATTGGAGGTTATGCACAAGAACCAAGTCTGGGCAACAGACATTACGTATATCACTATGAATAAGGGCTTTATGTACTTATGTACTATAATTGATTTACACACAAGATATGGTTTGGGATGTAAGCAACACTATGACAGCTCATTGGTGCGCCAGAGTGCTTCAAGAAGCGATGGACAAACACGGTAAACCCGAATATTCAACACCGACCAAGGCAGTCAATACACCAGCGAGGTCCACACTAAATTATTGATAAACAACAATATAAAAATAGCTATGGATGGAAAAGTACGTGCCATTGACAATATTTTTGTTGAACGATTATGGCGTACGGTAAAATATGAAAACGTATGTTTGCATGCCTATGGTGCTACTTTGGAATTGTATAATGGTTTTAAAAACTATTTTGATTTCTATAATAATGAGCGTTTTCATCAGTCATTAGATTACGAAACGCCAAGCGAAATGTATTATAAACGAGCATGAGAACTGAAACCGGAAACTAAAAAACTATCTTAAGTTTTTTAAAAAGTTGCATCGCGAATAGGCCTCATCATAACGTATGATAATTTAGCCTTTTAAACAAATAATAAAAGGTATTCCTTTTATTATTTTAACCCCTGAATCGCATGGATAATAGGAAATTCGAAATAGAACCAAACGTCCTTATCGTTGACGACGAAGCCACTAGTTTATATTTGCTTGAAGCGACTCTGAAAGAACTAGATGTAACCCTCATTAAGGCAAGATCGGGGCTGGAAGCCTTGTCTAAGATAGAAGGTCAGGAGATTGCTTTAATACTGCTTGACGTAAATATGCCTGAAATGAACGGGATTGAACTTGCAGGGATAATCCAAAATGATAAAAGCAGGGAAAAAGTTCCAATCATTTTTATTACTTCACATGTAAAAGAGGACCTTGAACTAGAAAAATGTTATGAATCGGGTGCTGTCGATTTTATACTTAAACCAATAGTGAGAACTATTCTTCTTAACAAAGTGAAACTTTTCTTGGAGTTATACCGTCAAAAGAAACAAATTCTTAACGATTACCTAGAATTAGAAGAAATAAAACATGAAAAGGCTTTACTTACGCAAGTAGAAAAGGCTTCAAATACTGGTAGTTGGCGTCAAAATATGAATACAGGACATATTCTTTGGTCTGATGAAATGTATAAAATCTTTGGCCTTGATAAAAAGTTACAGAAAGAGAACTTGTTGGATGTAATTGTTAAAGCAATTCATCCCAATGATAAAAATAGAGTTGAGAAGGTACTGTCGAGAACAATTAATGATGATATTTTTCGTGTGATGGACTACCGCATTATTCGGACTGACGGCAGTACTAGATGGGTGCATGCGCAATGGGGCCCAGAATATGATGACTCAGGTCGGTTAAAAGCGCAGTACGGGTTCCTTCAAGATCTTACGGAGCAAAAGATAAATGAAAATGCACTCAAGGAGTCAGAAAAAATGTATCGTACCTTGCTTAATGCCTCACCAGAGGGTATTTTCATTATGGATCTGAAAGGTCGTATTACAGAAATTTCAGATATTATCCCCGAAATATTTGGCGCTGGTGATAAAAACGAATTCATTGGAGTCCCATTTTTTCATTTTATTCCCAGTACTGAGGTAAAAAAAATGAAAGAGATCCTGAGGAATGCAAAATCAGAAGGATTAACTCAAAATATCGAATTTATCCTGACCCGGAAAAATCAATCTCAGTTCATTTGTGAACTAAGTATCACACTCATTCAGGAAGCTGATGGAAGACCTGATGCTTACATGGCCATTCTCCGCGATATTTCCCAACGAAAGAAGATTGAACAGCAACTCAATAGATCAGAACGTATGGCTAGCCTTGGTGAAATGGCTTCAGGCATGGCGCATGAAATCAACCAACCTTTACTTTCCATTACCCTAGGTATTGAAAACCTCCTCATGAAAATAAAGCAAGTAAAGGCTGTGGATGAATCCTATTTTCATAAAAAATCCGAGAAAATATTCGAAGATATTTTAAGAGTAGGGAGAATCATTGACCACGTCAGGGCTTTTTCACGAGATCATGATGATTATATTTCTACCTCCTTTGACATCAATGAAAGTATTAATAATGCTATTTCCATGATTTCGGAGCAATTCAAACATCAT
>JBDNHN010000592.1:0-2897 GCA_041688725.1 Gillisia sp. | reverse complement strand
GTAAGTACATCTCCGGAAATTAACCTGACATTATCCGTCACCTGACCTACTAAATCGGCTGAGTTCTCTCCAATTTTTATACGGTAATATTTTCGATCCTTTGCTTCGCTTCCCGTAACTGCGATAGTTCGATCTGCATGAAACTCACCCGTTAAGAACAGGTTGCCAATTATTGAGACATCTTCTGCTCCAACAGTCCAAACTCTTTCCCCTTGATTGACAGGATCAATTTTGTGGATCTGAACCCCAACATTTCCTGCTGGATGCGGCCCCGAAACATTGTGAATTTCGACTCCTTTGATATTTTTTAAATATTCCGCAGAACTTTTATCTACCGAAAGATGAACTTTTCCGGGAGTTAATTTTTGAAGCGCGTAGATCCCTTCCTGAAAAGCGGCTACTTTATCCTTCAAAATAAAACCTATATCGGCTGCCAGTGGCGCTGTACTTACCGCTGAAATAAAAATAGCCTTGGGAATATCCGTAGGATCTGCCACAATATCGTAGGGTCTTTGCCTAATAAATGCACCACAGCCACTTTCCAGAATTCTGCTTTTCACAGATTCAGGATCGGCTGTTGCCGCGTTCATTTTTCCGAAGTTTTTATAAGAATCGGTTGGATCAGGCTCAATGATCACCTCAATGATTTTGCGTTTTGCAGCACGTTTTATTTCCAAAAGAGTTCCGCTTACGGGAGAAGTAAATTTAAGATCCTCGCTATATTTTGAAAAGAATAGTACATCCCCAGCAAGAAGTTTTTGTCCCTCCTTAACAACCACTTTCGGAATTATTGTGTGAAAATCTGTGGGTTTGATGGCGTAGGTCTTGGACCTTGGGGCATTGACAATTTGTTTTTCCGCCTCCCCTTTTAGTTTTAGAGTGAGTCCTCTTTTAATTCGAATGTCTTTTGACATAGGATGGAGTATATTTAGAATTGTTTTTTTTAAATGCCCAAATTTACTAATTTTAACCCTATAATTCTCAAAGAACCTGTAAATTTTTTAACTTTTTTGATTGTCAGGTAAGAAGTTTAAAATTAAGGGAATAAAATTTGTATTTAACTTTTAAAGTATTGAAAATTTATGAAAAACATTCCCCTTTTGATAGTTATATTTTGGGCAGGAAGCATTTTTGGTCAGATTCAGGATGAGACCCTTGCCCCAAATTATATCAAAAGCATCGAATTGACAGGTAATTCTAATATTACGGGAAATCCAATTGTTCAATTAGGAGAAAATTTAACCCTGGAATTTGACGACATCATTGGGGATGAAGCCGATTATTATTATACTGTAAATCATTATAATTTTAACTGGATAGCATCTGAATTAGTTAAATCTGAATACATGGAGGGATTTGATGACACGCGGATCTACAATTACACAAATTCCTTCAACACTCTTCAACCTTATACCCACTATAAATTAACAATTCCAAATACCGATACCCAGGGCCTTAAAATTAGTGGAAACTATATGCTGAAGGTTTTCAATAGCAACAAAGAACTTGTGTTTTCCCGAAAATTTATGATTTTTCAGCCTCTTACCCATGTGGCGGTCACAGTAAAAAGATCCAGGGATCTCAACTTTATTAACAGCAAACAGGTAGTGAATTTCAGCGTAGATTCTCCGGATTTATTACTGCGCAATCCGGAACAAACGGTAAAAATCGTCATTCTTCAAAACCACAATTTAAAAACTGCCATAAAGGATACAAAACCACAATACACCATTGGGAATCAGCTCATCTACAAGTATGATCAACAAACCTCTTTTTGGGCAGGAAACGAGTATTTAAATTTTGACAGTAAAGATGTTCGTTCCTCTACCATAAATATCAACAAGATCGAATTGCTTGATCTTTATCACCATTACTTATTTACAAACAGATCCAGAGATACCGAACCTTATACCTATAACCCTGATATTAATGGACAGTTTGTCATCCGAACTTTACAGGGAATTAATTCCAGTATTGAAGCCGACTATATTTGGACTCATTTTAGCCTTCAAAATTTTGATCCATTAGATGAAGGTGAAATTCATATTTACGGAGCTTTCAATAATTTTGAATTAGACGCTTCTACATTGATGACCTACAATAAATTATCCGGATTATATGAAAACGCACAATTATTTAAACAAGGATTCTACAATTACAAATATGTGTTATTAAGAAAAGACGGTTCAATTGACGAAGATTTTTTCAGCGGAAATTTTGATAAAACCGAAAATGAATACCAGGTGTTGGTTTACTTCCGGGATTTAGGTTCACGTTATGATAAGATTATAGGAATTGGCAGCGCCAATTCCATAAATATCTCTAATTAATTGTTTTAAATTAATCTTTCCCGGGATATGAAAAGTATTCGCGCTTTATCATTTTAAAGCTTTGAAAAATTTCTATGGCCAGGGAAGATTTAAAACTCTTGTTAAATTCGTGATTTTAAATGGAATATTCCTTATTTTAGCTGTTATTGCATCTCTTTTATCTTTAACCCCCTCCTTTGCAATTTATTAATTATGATACAACAGGTCACCAGCGGTATTAAAATTTCGGTTGAAACCAACTTCGAAGGTACATTTTATAAGAACTATAAAATACACTTCGCCTTTGGCTACAGGATCACTATTGAAAATCAAAGCAAGGATTCTGTGCAACTTAGCGCGCGGTTTTGGAAGATTAAAGACGCGTTGAACAAAACTGAGATTGTTCAGGGAGAAGGTGTTGTTGGCAAAAAACCGGTATTAAAACCTGGGGAATCTTATACTTATAACAGTGGTTGCTTGCTTACATCTCCCTTTGGGGCAATGAGCGGTTATTACCATATGGTAAACTTTACTTCCACCAGGAAATTTAAGGTCACTATCCCTTCCTTCAAATTAAGCGCGACCTTT
>JBDNHN010000591.1:0-2797 GCA_041688725.1 Gillisia sp. | reverse complement strand
GGAAGAACTATTAAGCCTTCGACCAAAATTTTAAGTAACTTAATCATACGAATCGATTTTACCAACCTTCATTTTGAGCCAAGTTAGGGTTCTTCTCTATCTCTCTTTGTGGAACGGGCATATAATATATATTTTTCTGAAACACACAAGGTACACCATCCACTGGCCTTTTCTCATAGGGATATGATCCATCATTATTCTTTGTAATGTACACTGCACTGAATTTCTTGCCGTCAAGAACCTTGTCAGCAATTTCTCATCTATTTAAACAGAGTTTTTTAGGAGTAGCATGAAAATTTAAATATCGGTTAAAAAAGTCGTATTCACAAAAAACAACCTTACTGAGTATATCCGGATCAACAACAACTTATTTTCATCCTCAGTAAAAAAAAGGAACCATCCTATCAGAAAATCAAACAAGAAAAAGATCTATTCAGTGACATAGAGTTTGATGAAATCATTACTACATTACCTGAAGATCAATATACTACCATAGATCTCATTCAGATGTACTTCGACCGGGGTGGTAGTGAACGATTGTTTGATGAGTTGAAAAATGACTACAATGTCCGCCACCTTCCATACAATGAAGCACCGTACAATCTGTTGCTACCTTCTCATCTCTGCGCTCAGCCTGACATTGGTCAGAGCATTCAAAGTTCTCCTTTATAACATAGTAGGATCTTGCATCAAGCCGAAAATGAGGATTAAACAACTACTGTTTCGTATCATCAGCTTCCCAGCAAAATTTATTTGCAGATCCCGCCAGAAATTTTATAAGCTATTTTGTAAGCAAAAGGAATTCATACCACTTATTCAATGGGCAAATTCGTAACTATAACAATATTATCCTAAATAATAGAATAAATAAGGGACAGGTGTGTGTCAATCTGTATTTAATATATTAAAATCATTTATATCTAAAGTTATTCGCTCCCTATTGATCAACGAGGACAAGAGTTAACCTCAAATTCGCCTAAACAATTTACTTTATAGGCACTGACCAGTTTCTATCTCCATTTTTGTTAGCTATATTCGAGACTTGCGAATTTGACGTTTATTCCATGAAACCAAGTTGCAAATCATTCCTGTATGGTTCTGGCTTGTCCAGGTTAGGAAATTACAAAAGTAAGTTTGGGTTCTAATCTGAATCCCAAAACGAGCCTTCTTCTTTCATTTGTTTTTCAAACGCTTCCAAATCAGTCAATAGTTCTGAAACCTTTTCTGACTGTTGGTCTGCGACATTAACCCTTTCTCCCAGGTCTTCTTCAACCTGAAACAACAATGGTGTTTCCTGGGATGCCGTAAACCCATAATCATTTTTTTTCTGAGAACCAATACGCACATGTAATTTCCACGGACCTTTTCGAATTGCCGAAGGTTGGTTGTCGGAATAAGAATAGATAAATTTAAATTCCTCAGGTTTGTTCTTATACTTATCAGGTATCAATAATGAACGAATATCACGCCCATCAATCGTTCTGTCCTTAGGTAATTCTACACCAGCTATTGCAAAAAGTGTGGGTAATATATCTAAAGTACTAACAGGAATTTGTTCATTCCGGTTTCCTCTGATTCCTGCAGGCCAACTGATAATACCTGCCACGCGATGTCCGCCTTCCCATGTTGAACCTTTCCCATCGCGAAATGGAGTGGCATACCCCACCTGTAAGCGTGTGTCCCCATACTTGGTATCTGATTTATCACGAAAAACTACCCAAGGTCCATTGTCCGAAGAAAAAATAACAATGGTATTATCGCTTACTCCGACATCTTGTAATGTTTTACGTACCTCACCAATTGCTGCATCAAGCTCTTCCATCACGTCCCCAAGAGTTCCATTACGCGACGTACCTTTAAATTTATCACTGACAAAGAGACCTAAGTGTGGCATATTATAAGGAATATAGGCAAAAAAAGGATTTTTCCTGTTTCGTTTAATAAAATCGATAGCGGCTTTGGTACATACACCGGTCAAAGATTCTGATGCTTTTATGTCAGATGGTAAAATTTTTGCTAATATATCATACCCGGGTATTGGATTTTTACCTTGTGGATTACTTTTTAAAAGCATTGCATTATCATAATCGTGAGAAACATTTGTTCCAATCCATTCGTCGAAACCATGTGCTAGGGGCAAAGTTTTTTGAGAAAATTGATTGTTCTCGTTGGGAGAACCCAAGTGCCATTTCCCAAATATTCCGGTTTTATACCCTACTGATTTAAGTCCCTCTGCAAGCGTTATTTCTTTTTCATGAATATGTCTTTTAGCGTTAGGACCAATTACCCATGAGCCCAGCCCGGAACGCCCCGGATAACGTCCTGTCATCAAAGAATAGCGCGATGCAGAGCAAGCAGCTGTGGCCACGTAGAACTGTGTAAAATTAATGCCACTATCTTTTAATTTTGTAATATTTGGTGTTTTTATGGTAGGATTACCATTATGAGCATAATCTCCATATCCGCTATCATCAAGAAAAAAGAGTACTACATTAGGTTTTGTGTTCTCTTTCTTTTTAAAACCATAGAGAATGTCACACCAGTTATTAATAATATAATGATTGTAAAAAGGAATACTATTTTTCTTAAATTCATTGGCTGAAATTTATTAGTCCAGGAATATAAATGACTATAGTTGTATCTGATAATACGTAAAACTATTCTTTTAATTTATTTAAAATTTTAGAAAAAGCTGAAATAAAGCTAACTAAATGATATAAGCTTAAAAAATTTAAATTGATTTTTTGACATAGGCATCTAACCACTAATATTTTTGAGCGGGCATGGTTGAGCCTTT
>JBDNHN010000590.1:0-2415 GCA_041688725.1 Gillisia sp. | reverse complement strand
TGTAATTACTTATAGGATAATCGCCATATTGTCCCAACGAAACTACATTAGGTGAGGGAGGAATAAATGGTGGCATTTCCTGGGCTCCTAAAGAAATATTAATTAAAAATATTAGAATGATTCTCTTTTTATTTTTCATATTTAAAAATTATTAAATATTTTAATATCCAATATTATGCAATATTCTCTACAAACCAGTACTGACAAACCTTACTCTTTTTACGGTTTTGGGTTCGCTTCACTATGGTAATTTTCCTTATACTTGCATATTATGCAAATCAAAAAACTACCATCATTTAACCTTCAGGAAATGCTGCTTGTATTAGCCATTCTTGGAATATTATTATTGATAGCCTTACCTAACTTCATGCCTCTTATCAGTAAAACCAAATCTCAGGAAGCTCAAATTCAATTAAAATATATTTCCAACTTACAAAAGCAGTATCAATATTTACATTCTAAATACTCCGCAGATTTTGATGAAATCAATTACGAATCACCAAGTACAGTATTAGAAAATGGTCGTGCCAATTATAATTATCAAGTTGTTGAAGCTTCTGTAAATTCTTTTAAAGTAAGGGCAACTGCGGTAGTCGATTTTGATGGAGACGGGATTTATAATGTATGGGAGATCGATACAAATGGCAATCCGGCACAAATAGTCAAAGATTGATTTTGTTACTGACAAAGGCATTCTTGTTTATATGCCTTGCTATGATCTTTTACCAGGATATTAAAGAAAGAGCAGTATGGTGGTTTTTATTTCCCGCATTTCTAATTATGGCCGGGATCCTTCATTATTCACAAAGTTTACCCAGCTTATTCTTAATAAACATTGGAGTAAATTTTTTAATCATGAGTATCATCATTGCTATCTCATATATTTACGCACAGTTAAAAATGAAAGTTCAATTTTTAGATGAAGCTTTTGGAATTGGAGACCTCTTATTTTTTTTAGGATTAACATTGGCTTTCCCAACTATCTCTTTTGTTATAATCATGGTTTTTAGTTTGTTATTTTCCTTAGGATTGCACCTTCTCTTATCAAAAAATTCAATTCACAAAACTGTTCCCTTAGCCGGATATGCTTCATTTTTTTTAATATTTATTTATTCGGTTCATTGGGCAGGATATTATAATAATCTCTATTTCTATTGATCGCTAATTTTCACATCCCGGTAGAATTAAAGCAGCTGATCTCAGCAAATCAGGCTTTTCATCACAGAATAATTCCTGTGAATAAAGTTGATGATCAGATTATTTTCAAGACTGACGAAAAGAATATTGAAGAATTGGAATCTGAACTTAGAATATTATTGAACCAACCTGTTGTTCTGGAACAAGAGACTTCAGAAAATATTCAATCTTATCTTAGCTTAAATTACAGGTTAAAGACAAATTCAAATTCGGAAGAATTAAATTTTAAAAACAATTTTCTTCAGCAATTATTACAGACTGCCAAAGATTACAATAGTAGTGATATCCATCTGGAACCCTACGAAGACAGATGCAGGGTGCGGTTTCGATTAGATGGTAAATTGAAAGAACAGTATTCTATCAATTCATTGGAATACCCCCAGATAATTAATCAAATTAAAATACAGGCAGGACTGGATATTTCGCAAAAACGACTTTCGCAGGATGGGCGTATAACGGTTAAGTCTACGGAAGAGAATTTTGACATCCGTGTTTCTTCTTTACCAACGCTTCATGGTGAGAAAATAGTTTTACGTATTTTAAAACGAGATGCAGAAGAAGTAAAGCTTTCTGATCTTGGGTTTAGTGAGAAAGAACTTTCACTGTATATGGAGGGGTTAAAAAAACCGAATGGTATCATTCTTATTTCCGGACCGACCGGATCCGGAAAGACTACCACCTTATATGGAACTTTAAAAATCCTGAACAAAGAAACCACCAATATACTTACCATTGAAGATCCTATTGAGTATACTTTAAATGGGATAAATCAGGTACAATTAAAGGAGGATATTGGTTTTGACTTTCCCGCCGCACTGCGGACATTCTTAAGACAGGATCCGGATATTATTATGGTGGGAGAAATAAGGGACGAAAAAACCGCCACTATGGCAATTAAAGCCGCTCTAACCGGTCATCTTGTTCTTTCTACTATTCATACCAACTCGGCCTGGGCAACTGTTTCCAGATTAATAGACATGGGAGTACCTCCTTACTTAATTGCTAACACTTTAAATTTAAGTGTAGCGCAGAGGTTGGTAAGGAAACTTTGTAACAGCTGTAAACAAAAAAAAGAAATTACAACCGCTATGTTCCCGGAAGGGTTTGAAGTTCCAGAAAAAATGGACTATCATTATATTCCTACAGGTTGCAACCAATGTTATCAAACTGGGTATTTAGGACGAAAGGCCATTTATGAAATAATTCCTATCTCCAAAG
>JBDNHN010000113.1:0-3047 GCA_041688725.1 Gillisia sp. | reverse complement strand
CGCATTAATGTGCCTCCCTGCCCGTTATATCGCGGGAAAAATGATGATGGTACGCGCAATGGTTCTTGGATGGGAGCTCGATCTGGTTCCACCTTCTTCAACTCCTTTAGATCAGGTTTTTAAAACTTACGATTTTTGTGCTATGACTCCTTTTCAGTTGGATAATTCCCTTGGGAGGCTACATTTGATAAAAAAGCTGATCGTCGGCGGAGGAGCTATATCTCCAAAACTGCAGCTAATGGTTCGGGAATTGAATACCAAGATATATGAATCCTTCGGAATGACTGAAACCGTATCACATATCGCTGCCAGACGTATAAACCCGAAGAAAAAAAAGAAAAAATTTATTCCTTTTAAAATATTTCCAAATGTTAATATCTCTCAGGATGAAAGAGGCTGCTTGGTGATTAAAGCTCCGCAGATAGCTGAGGGAGACATTGTTACTAATGATGTGGTAGGAATAATAACCTATAAAAAATTTATTTGGAAAGGGAGGATTGATAACGTGATCAATTCCGGAGGGATTAAGTTGTTTCCCGAAGAAATTGAACGCAAGCTAAACAAGGTAATTGATTATCGGTTTTTTGTTACCGGTCTTCCGGATGAGGCTCTGGGGGAAAAATTGGTTTTATTTGTCGAAGCCGGTTTTTCTGAGGAATTGCTTGCAGAACTTCAGAAAAAAGTGCGATCGCTTAAATCTCTGGATAAATATGAAATTCCCAAGAAAATATACTTGGTTCAAAAATTTGAAGAAACCCCTAACGGTAAGCTCCATCGTGAAAACACAGTGAAAGGAAGAATGAAATAATAAGCTCTTATTCAACCTGAAAGCAAATAAAATCTTGACCGGTTAAAACCACCAATAGTTAAATAAATTACCCGGTAAAATCTTAGATTTCGATTTTTGTGGCGATATAAAATTTAAAATCGTTTATCTTGATAGATTCTGGATGCTTAATATCTTTCCGGATCTTTTGCCAATCATTGGTTGCCATCAACCTAGTTTCTTTTCCAAGAATAAAAACATCCACGGGCATTTTAAAATTTTCAACATCGGTTTCCCATCGGTACCATATCCCGTCTTTTTTCTTTTTTAATTGAAGCTCCGGCAGGTTGGAATGCCTTAAATACTGATCGAAAACAGGCTGCAGATCAAAAACAATTGCCTGGTCAAAAAATGTTTCAACAGTTTTGGTATCTATTAT
Organism: Gillisia sp.; assembly: GCA_041688725.1. Classification (GTDB taxonomy): domain Bacteria; phylum Bacteroidota; class Bacteroidia; order Flavobacteriales; family Flavobacteriaceae; genus Gillisia. Next base: position 1,842 of record JBDNHN010000113.1, on the reverse strand, counting down.
TTGATGTCTATAGGTTTCAGTATAATCTTTCAGAGTTTTCCACCATAAAATATCGTCGTTATAAATGCTTCTAAGGGTGTTCAGTAAATTAGCTCCCTTATGGTACATATCTCCGGAACCTTCACTGTTAACGCCATAATCTCCTATTATAGTTGTTTGATTTCCAATTCCTTTTCGGATCCCTTTAAGGTATTCCAAAGCTTCCTCTTTTCCCCAGCGGCATTCAATATAAACCGCTTCAGAATATGAAGTAAAGCCTTCGTGGATCCACATATCAGCGATGTCCCTGGCCGTAATGCTGTTTCCAAACCATTCGTGTCCCGATTCGTGAATAATGATGAAATCCCATTTTAATCCAATTCCGGTGCCGGATAGGTCCGAGCCTAAATATCCCGGCATATAATTATTCCCGTAGGCAACCGCACTCTGGTGTTCCATTCCCAAATACGGGGTTTCAACAAGTTTGTATCCATCTTCCACAAACGGATATTCTCCAAATTTATCGTAAAAACAAGCCATCATAGGTTTTACTTCTTCAAACTGTATTTTAGCTTTTTCAAGATTGTATGGAAGCACATAATAATCAAGGTCCAGATCCTGAAAGGAATCTTCAAAATGAACATAGTTTCCAATGTTTATAACCACATCGTAATTATTAATAGGGTTAGAAACTTTCCAGATCCATCTGTTATATCCATTTCCTAAATCTTCCTTACCCAGAAACCTGCCGTTGGAAACATTCATGAGTCCATTGGGCACGGCGATTTCAATCAAAACTTCCTCAGGTTCATCACTTTGATGGTCTTTATTGGGATACCATAAACTTGCGCCAGTTCCCTGAACGGCCACCGCTATCCATGGATTTCCCTCATCGTCCTGATCAAAGACAAATCCGCCATCCCAAGGGGCATTTGCTGCCACAATTGGGTTTCCAGAATAGTAAAATTGAACAGAATCAATTTGACCCGCTTTTAATGGTTCTTCAAAATTCACAAAAACGGCATTGAATTTCCGTTCGTATTCTAAAGATCTGTTCTGATGTATGATGGAATCTACCTTCATATTTTCGAACAGATCAATTTGCATTACGGGCAATTCCTGTTCAGTTTTAAAGCTGATAGTGTTGAAACCCGAGATGTGTTTTTCTTCAGGAACTACTTTTATCTGAAGGTGATATTTCAACACATCATATGCTCTTTCTGCCCTGAGCGAACCCCGTAAGGAATCGGCCTGGGTGTATTGACTTTTTTTGCTGCTTAATACTTGTCCGAAAACCGGGTTTATTATCAGGGGAATGAGAATAATTAAAAAGCCGAGGCTTTTTTGAGAATTTGTCATTTAGATCAGGTTTGAATAACTCCTAAATTAAAATCTTTTGTAATAGGTGAGTGGTTAGCGGCTTCAATTCCGGATGAGATCCAGTTTCGGGTTTCCAATGGACTTATAATTGCATCTGTCCATAACCTGGCAGCAGCGTAATAAGGTGAAGCCTGGTCATCAAATCGGGCTTTGATTTTGTCGAAAACTTCTTTTTCCTTTTTGGCATCTATCTTTTCTCCTTTTTTCACCATGGAAGCTGTCTCAATTTGTGCAAGGACCTTGGCAGCCTGTGTTCCACCCATTACAGCCAGTTCGGCACTCGGCCAGGCAACAATTAGTCTGGGGTCATAGGCTTTTCCGCACATCGCATAATTTCCGGCGCCATAGGAATTCCCTATAATTATTGTGAATTTTGGCACTACCGAATTGCTTACCGCGCTAACCATTTTTGCCCCGTCTTTTATGATTCCTCCCTGTTCACTTTTACTTCCTACCATAAAACCGGTAACGTCCTGTAAAAAT
>JBDNHN010000112.1:0-2375 GCA_041688725.1 Gillisia sp. | reverse complement strand
ATTTAATATTAATAATTTCGTTTGAAATGCCCGCTTAAGGCAACACAAATATTGCAATAAATTTTGAGCTATACCACTTTTTTTTTGGTTTAATTTAACAAACAAACCATTAACGGTTAACCTTTTGTTAATTTGGATACAGTCAAGGTTAAATGGATTCGAAACTGATAAGAATTTAAAGATATATTCACCTTATGAAAAATATGTTTTTGGCAGTCGCAATATTTACGGGATTGGGATGTTTTTCCCAAACCTCCTATAAAGAAATCCATTCGGCCCTGGGCCAGGGGAAACTTGAAACTGCTAAAAAACTGCTTCATAATAGGATTTATGAGAATTCCGAAGATCTGGTTGCAACTGCCTACATGTGAGATATTGCCGGATTTGAGAAAGATTGGGATACCGCAATATCTGTATATAAAAGCCTGTCCCATAAATATCCGGAGTGCATCGATTATAATTTTAAATATGGGGCAGTACTGGGAATGAAAGCACTTAGTGTATCTAAATTACAGTCGGTGATTTATGTTTCCGATATTAAAACATATCTTGAAAAAGCAGTAGAATTAGATCCGCAGCACGTTGAATCCAGAAGGGTTCTTGTTGAATTATACGTTAAACTGCCGGGAATTCTTGGAGTAAGTATTTCCAAAGCTAAAGCGTACGCCTATGAGCTGAAAGATCTAAGCAAGGTTGATTTTTATCTGGCTCAGGCATTTATTGTCAATGAAGATGAAGGTCCGGAAGAAGCAGCACCGCTTTTTAAAAAGGCAATTGAAGTTTACCTACAAATGCCAAGCCATAAAAAGCGAAATATACTAAATTACGAGCTCGGAAAAGCCGCGTCAGATGGTGATATCTACCCGCAATATGGTTTAAAATTGTTAAATGAATATATCGCGAACTTTAATGATACAGATATCTATCCGTTGGAATTGGCATACTTAAGTAAGGCTAGGATCCAGGCAGGCTTAAAGAACAAGCCGGCAGCTATCGAATCCATCGATAAAGCTCTAACGCTTAGGGTTAATTTTAAGGAAGCTTTATTAGAAAAGAGGCGGATCCAAAATCTATAACCGGATTTTTTCTGAATTCCCTTTCACCCGAAATTTCAGCATTAAATAAGTATATTTGCTGAAATTTTCAATTTTATGAAACTTCATTTTATCGCCATTGGAGGCAGTGCTATGCACAATCTTGCACTGGCTCTGCACCACAAAGCTCACCAGGTATCGGGCAGTGATGATGCCATTTTTGAACCCTCAAGATCCAGGCTAAAGAAATTTGATTTACTTCCAGAAGAATTAGGATGGTTTCCCGAAAAAATCAACACCTCGATGGATGCCGTAATTCTGGGAATGCACGCCAAAGCCGATAATCCGGAACTTCTAAAAGCCCGGGAATTGGGACTCAAAATTTATTCGTATCCCGAATTTTTGTATGAACAATCCAAAAATAAAACCAGAGTAGTAATTGGAGGTTCTCATGGAAAAACCACAATTACTTCCATGATACTTCATGTATTGCATTACCACGATCGGGAGATAGATTTTATGGTTGGCGCGCAATTGGATGGTTTTGACACCATGGTACATCTTACCGAAGAAAATGATTTTATACTCTTAGAAGGCGATGAATATTTATCTTCTGCAATAGACAGAAGACCCAAATTCCATCTCTACAAACCCAATATTGCCCTTTTAAGCGGAATTGCCTGGGATCACATCAATGTTTTTCCTACATATGAGATTTATTTAGAACAATTTAAAATATTTGTCGATTCCATCGTAAGCGGAGGAATTATCGTTTACAATCAGGAGGATCCTGAATTAGTTAGCATGGTTGATGAGACCATGAATCAAATCAGAAAACATCCTTATCAAACACCCAATTACCGGATAGAAAAAGGGACTACAATCTTAGATACTCCCGAAGGCGACATGCCCATTGAAGTATTTGGGGCTCATAATTTGAACAATCTGGCGGGAGCCAAATGGATCTGTCAGCATATGGGAATAGATGAAGACGATTTTTATGAAGCCGTGGCTACTTTTAAAGGAGCGTCAAAACGTCTTGAAAAGATTGTGGAATCAAAATCGACCGTTGTTTTTAAAGATTTTGCCCACAGCCCTTCAAAAGTGATGGCAACAACCAAAGCAGTTCGGGAACAATTTCCAGAAAAGAAGTTAATTGCTTGTTTAGAGCTGCATACCTACAGTAGTTTGAACCCTGAATTTTTAAAGGAATACGAAAAGAGCCTTGATCCGGCAGATGAAGCAGTCGTATTTTTTTCTCCGGAAGCCCTGGAGATAAAAAAAATGCAGCCTATTTCCAAAGATCAGATTCGGGAAGCATTTGATAAAAAGAATCTAATT
>JBDNHN010000589.1:0-4541 GCA_041688725.1 Gillisia sp. | reverse complement strand
GATAATGCTTCATACATCTGATCATCATACTTGGCAAATTTGATATTTTTAAAACCGAAATTTGTTTCCGGGAGTTTTTGTTTAATGATGTCTGCTTTTATAGTTACACCAATATAATTTGCCTGCCCTGTAATATCTGCAGAAGAATGGTAGTCCACTTGATCTGTTTTAAAAGCGTTATTTCTGGCATAACACCATAAGATTGTTGCCATTCCCAGTTGATGCGCTTCTTCAAACGCAGCTGCGATTTCCTGAATCTGCCTGTCACTTTCTTGCGAGCCAAAATAAATCGTCGCTCCTACAGCTACGGCACCCATATTCCAGGCTTCTTTCACAGTTCCAAAAAGGATTTGGTCAAAGGTATTTGGATAGGTGAGCAGTTCATTGTGATTGATCTTTACAATAAACGGGATTTTATGGGCGTATTTTCTCGCGTGCATCGCCAACACCCCAAATGTGGAGGCAACACCATTACATCCGCCTTCCACGGCGAGTTTTATAATGTTCTCAGGATCAAAATAAGCCGGGTTTTTATAAAAAGAAACTGCCGCCGTATGTTCTATGCCCTGATCTACAGGTAAAATATTTAAATAACCGGTTCCTCCAAGGGTTCCATGATCATATAATTGTGCCAGGCTACGCAACACCTGTGGATTCCTGTCGCTATTGATAAATTTATCAACCGCATTTGGAGCGGGAATATTAAGGTTTTGTTTGGGTATTTTATTACAGACGTGATCCAATAAATAGGATGCGTCTGAACCAAGGATTTCTTTAATCGTAGCTATGTTTTTCATAATTCCGGTTTATTTTTAAAAATTTACTGTTTGTATTTACTTGTGTTTTTCCTTTCATTATAATCTGAGATCATCTAAATCCCAAAAGGATAGGTTTCGGGCATCAGGTGGCTATCGGGTTCTATTTTCAATGGATGAAGCGCTTATGTTTTATCAATAAAGATAAAAGCATCATATCTGTCAGAGACTTTCGAAGGAACGTAATTTCCCCATTCCCTTTCCGGGTGATAAACAACCCCAATTGCCCTGTGTCCCGTTTTTTTAGCGAATGCTTCCTTTAATTGAGGATCTTCATCAAAAATTATCAATTTATTCTTTGGATCCTGTTGATGAAGTTTATATTCTAAACTGTTATGAATGGCTTCTGGAACTATCATCTTCTGCATTTTTTCGCCCCAATTGCTTCCAGCTACTACCGATCCTGAATAAGAACCAAAACCAATCAGGACTACACCGTCTTTTTCGTGTTGTTCACGTACCAATTGACCGACATTGATCAATCCGCTGCCTGCCATATCAGTAGCGCGCGCATCGCCTATATGGGTATAGTGCTCCCAGACAATAATTTTAGCATCCGTGCCGTGAAATTTTGTCAATGTATTTAGTGTTTCTACCATATGGCGGTCCCGAACATTCCAGGAATCCTCGCCAAAACCTGCCATTGCCTTATAGTACTTTTCTCCATTTGCAACAACCAGGCTGTTTAATTCGGCATTTAAATTGGCTTCCGGTTCATGATCGTAACTATGGGACCTTTTTCTAACTTGCTGCAATAAGGAAATAACTTCTTCTTTACAACCTGCCCTGGAAGATGAAAATGCCGTTGCATAAGAATCTTGTTCTCTATAAGGCTCAAAACAATTCACAGCTTTTTTGGCAAGTTCTGCAGTTTTGGGATCCTCCTTTTCCAGGTATTTCACTATAATTTCCATAGATTCCCACAAGCTGTAAACATCCAGGCCATAGAAGCCTATTTTTTTATCTGCCTGCAAATTTTTATTGTGGGTTTTTAACCATTTGGCAAAGGCTGCAATTTCCCAATTAGCCCACATCCAGGTAGGCCAGCGTTTAAATTCTTTTAGAACATCTGTGATAGATTTCTCATTGTTTTCAAGGCTTTTTATCCATCGGTTTATTTTGTAGCAATCCGGCCAGTCGCCTTCAACCGCGATAAATGAAAAACCTTTTTCTTTTATAAGTCTTTTGGAAATTTTAGCCCGCCAGGTATAATATTCATGAGTCCCATGACTGGCTTCTCCCAGTAATACGTATTTTGAATCACGAATTCTATCCATTAATGGATTGAGGTCTGAGGCTCTTTCCAGCGGTTTATAAAATTGCGAAAGATCTATTTTTGAAGTGCTAAAAGAACTCATTTTTTAAAAAATATCAATTAACCAATTGAAGTTAAGATATTTAAAACTAAAAATAGTGTGCCTGATTTATAAATAAATTATAAATTTTAGAAAAACAGAAACTTTTATTTGACCCGAAGTTCTCGCCCAACAGTTTCGGTTTTAGGCCTAAGCGTAACGCCCATCAAGCATTACAACGGGCAAGCCAGATCATAAAATCAGGCAAGACAACGATAGTTGATCTGGATTTGGCGCAATTCTTTGATGAGATCCAACCATCAAAGATTGCTATGGCTTTTAGGCACAAGGATAAGAGATAAGTGTTTATTACGCCTGATCTCCCGCATCCTCAAAACCGACATTTAATGGGTGGGTTACAGGAGCAACGTAGTAAAAGTATTCCCCCAGGGAAGTTCCTTTAAGCCCGCTACTATCCAACATTGTATTAGATGAGTTAGACCAGGAGCTAACACGCAGCGGATTGGATTTCGTCCGCTATGCGGAGGAAGTACAAATCTTCGTAAGCAGCAACTTGAGCGCAGAGAGGGTGCAATAAAGCATCACGCAATTTAAAGAAAACAGGATGAGGCTCAAGGTGAACCTTGAAAAGAGCGGCATAAAGCTTTGTTACGAGGTGAACTTTTTTGGGATACAGTTTGTTGCGTGGGGGGGAATTAGGATTGAGCCGAGCCAGTGCGCAGCGCTTAAGGGAAAAGCTGGATCAAGCATGATTGTTGAGGACTATGCAAAGATTGTGGTTAATCTATAAAGTAAGAATTCTACATTTTTAACTCCTCTAAATTGCGCCCTAAAGGCTTTTATCTTTGTGTTAAAAGATTCAGTTGAGGCATTTGCACTTCTATTTATAAAGTAGTTCAGGATAGATCTATAGTTAAGATGTATGGTATTTGCTATTGTATTATAAAGATCTTGTATATTTAAATTGTTGGAATTACATACCGCTCCTCCAAAAGTTATTTTTTCTTTTGAGTGTGAGTTCATATTTAATATGGCCTCCGGTAGCCAATGCGGTAAAGTCCTTAAGATCATCTTTATTAAAAGTATTCGTATATTAGGTTCTCCATTGTCCGGATAATTTTCCCTTTACAGTTGGTTTTTTTGATTCTTGAGCTAGGCTGAGGAAAGTAAAAATAAATAGCGTAAACTTTTAAAATGCACTATTTAGTTTTTGTGATTTGGTATTTATCCTCATAATATTTAACAATAGGAGGAAAAGGTCCATACTTGTGCTGGTTAGCAGAAAAAGAATCTTCCCAAGGGCCATAAGGAGTGGAAACCGGTTTTAATTTTTTATCTGGATAATCATTTTGGGTGTTATTTTTTACAGGCCTATCAAAACTGTTTATATAACCTGCTAAATGGTATGCTTCTTCATCGGTTAACTTAGGGTTATCCCAGGTGGCTTCTCCAAATGGCATATTTCCTTTTATAAATTCAGCAGAAGTGATTACTCGGTGCATCCCTGCTCCAGTATTATAACTGTCTTCTCCCCAAAGTGGAGGGTATTGATATCCTTTAGAAGAATCGGCAAGTTTTACTCCCTGCCCATTTTCTCCATGACATACAGCACATTCCTTTTTCGAGATCTACAGCCACCTCTGGCAGGTTTATTTTAACATAACCTTTAAATTCTTTCTCCCGTTCCGGGGGTAGTCCCTCTCCTAACCATTTCATATAAGCTACTATAGCATTCATTTCTTTGGAATCTATCGGGAGTTTTTTTCCATTCATGCTTCTTTCCATACAACCATTTATCCTTCCTTCTATAGTACCTATACTATTTGAGCGGCCGCGAAACTGAGGGAATCTTTCTGTAACCCCTACCCAAGATCCAGAACCGGCTTTGGTTCCTGCTTTTAAATGACAGTTCATACATGCCAAATTATTACCTGCAAATTGCATTGATGAATCCTTTGCATTAGGTCCCATATATTTTGGGGTTTCAGCAATTAATAAATACCCATATTTAATCTGAGGGTTCATATATCCAGAATTTACTTCTGCATCGATATCTTTAGGTTGCCAATCTACAGCAGGTTGCCAATCTAAAGCACTAATTTTTTCTTTAATAAATAGGTGAGGACTTGAATTATATAAATAAAGGCCTGAGAAAATGATAATTGTTAATGCTAAAACAGAGCTAAATAAATAGGCAATGGATTTTACTAGAGATCTATAATTATTCATTTAAAAAATTATTGTTTAAGTACCCACCCTATTGTTTCAAATTATCTTTTAATATTTAAAAATAAATAAGGTGGTGTTTTTTATATTCAAAAAAACAATACAATTCGAACAAATCTAAAAATTCAAATCTTTTTTTTAGGTAACAAATGTTACAAATAAACCTTTATGTAAAAGATAACTT
>JBDNHN010000588.1:0-2915 GCA_041688725.1 Gillisia sp. | reverse complement strand
AACAGATTAAAATGTTTATTATAGAAAACGATTTCGTAAACAAATTTTAATTTTGCTCCTCCTGTATTTAATACATTTTTGGGATTAGCAGCAGGCGATAAAAATCCGGATCAAAAAAACAGTATGAAGTTTTGGGAAATTTAAGTCAACAAGTTTTCATTTCATTTGAAATGTAAATTTTTCCAATAGGATAAAAAAGTGTTCTTTTCTTTTTTGATAAACAGAGAAATCAATTTTTAGAACCGAACTTAAAATTAATTTATGAAAAAAATTAACCTACTCTCAATAGTACTGATGCTTATGCTGCAAGCGGCATTTGCGCAACAATCTGCCCCTGCAACACAACTGGACTGGAAACTTGGGGCACAAGCCTACACCTTTAAAAATTTCACTTTTGCCGAGGCTCTTGACAAGATGGCCAGCATAGATCTTAAATATGTAGAAGCATATCCAGGGCAAAAGATAGGGCACAATATTGATGGCACTATGCATTTTACCATGGATGCAGCGACCCGTATGCAGGTAAAGAATCTCTTGAAGGAAAAAGGAATAACCGTAGTTGCTTATGGAGTGGTTTCGGGAAAGAATGGGGAGGAGTGGAAGCAGATCTTTGAATTTGCAAAAGATATGGGAATTGGAGTAGTCAATTCTGAACCCAAAAAGGAGGATCTAGACATGGTAAACCGGCTGGCAGGTGATTATGGTATACTTGTAGCCATTCATAATCATCCAAAACCCAGTACCTACTGGCATCCAGATACTGTTTTGGAAGCGGTAAAGGGTAGATCTAATATTAAAGCCTGTGCAGATGTGGGACATTGGGTACGGAGTGGAATGGATCCCATAGAAAATTTAAAAAAGCTTGAAGGCCATGTGGCAAGCATTCATTTCAAAGACTTGCATGAAAAGAGCAGCGAGGCTCATGATGTTCCCTGGGGAAAAGGAGTTAGCGACGCAGAAGGAATTATAAAAGAGATGAAACGGCAACGATTTGAAGGGGTGATTTCTGCAGAATATGAGTACAATTGGGACAACTCCTTACCAGAAGTGGAGCAAAGCGTAAACTTCTTCAGAAAAATGGCAAGTAAATATAATCCACAATAAAAGTTAAAAGAGAAAACCTCTACCGGCTGAAAATTTGAATTGAGCCTTAAAGGGAGTTTAATAGGAGATGAATTTTCCTTAGTTTTATAAGATGGAAACTGAAATGGATACTGCTGAATTTTTTAAATTATTATGGGATCATGCTTGATCCTTATTATGCCTCTTAAAACAAATACAGCAATAATACATTGGTATATTTTGGTCGAAAATCTTATATTTTATAGGCGTTACCGCATTTTTTAACTTCGTATGCAATATGGAATTAAATACCATTGTAAATAACAATAAACATCTAGTGTAAATAACAATAAACATCTAGTGTAAAGAACTATTAATCCTAAATTAAAAACAATGAAATGACAATTACGATTTGACCATAAAAACGGGGTATGTTGCCGCATCCCCCGCAGATAAATTGTGGCCAATTTAAAAAACAGTATCAACCAACATTCACAACTTTAAAATATGAAAAAAACATGCCATTACACAACAAGGCGATTCTTCTTGTTTAAATTCGATCTAAAGATGAAGCTCACCGCCTTATTCCTGTTCCTATCGTTTTTTGGATTGCAGGCCAATCCCTATTCGCAAAAGACCGTTACGGTCAAATTAGAGAACGTAAAGATGTCCCATTTATTGGATCTTATAGAAAGCCAAACGGAATATCATTTTGTTTATAAAGTAAAAGATGTAGATCTAACAAGAGTATTACAGGTTACTGCCCAGAAGGAAAAAGTACCTAGTGTGCTGGATAAAATCTTTAAAGGGACAGAAACGGGATATGAAATCTATGGAAATCAGATTTTTTTGACCAGAAAACCAACGAGTTTATCTTCCACAACTATTACAGCTAATGTCCAGGAAACCATCACGGTTACCGGTACAATCACCGAAACTGAAACCGGAATGCCTGTCCCAGCTGCCAATATTTTAGAAAAAGGTACTTCTAACGGGGTAATGAGTGATTTTGATGGAAAGTTCTCTATTGAAGTACCCGAGGATGCTATTTTAAGAGTAAGCTATATAGGATATGCCACTAAAGAAATAGATGTAAACGGTCGTAGCGAAATCGATATTGTTTTAGAGACAGATGCAGCGGCCTTGGATGAAATAGTTGTTGTTGGTTATGGTACACAACGTAAACAAGATTTAACAGGGGCGGTATCAGTAGTAAAAATAGAAGAAATGGTACAGCAACCCAATGCCCAGGTTACCAATCAGCTTCAAGGTAGGGTTTCTGGGGTTAGCATCACTGGCGGCGGTCAGCCGGGACAAGCCCCACAGGTGAAAATTCGTGGCTCCAATACTTTTGGGAATAACACTCCCCTTTATGTAGTGGATGGCATACCAACTCAGAGCATAGAAAACATTAATCCTAATGATATAGAATCTATGCAAGTGCTTAAAGATGCTGCCTCTGCTTCCATTTACGGTTCACGTGCCGCCAATGGAGTGATTATTATTACCACTAAAAAAGGTAAAGGAAAACTGTCTGTGAATTATGATGCATACTACGGAACCCAGATGGTTCAAAATGGGAACCCATGGGATATTTTATCATCTCAGCAAATGGCAGATCTTACTTTTAAGGCTATCAGAAATACAAATCCCGGTGAGCCTATTAGCCATCCACAATATGGCGATGGTTCCGAACCGGTTTTACCAAATTTTATTGCACCAGTAGGGGTTAATACTGTTGATGAATCACTTTACAATGTAGATCCATATTACACCGATCCTGCACAACTTAACGATTTTGATCGTATCGTTGAAGCCAATAAACAAGGAACCAACTGGTTTCAAGAAATTTT
>JBDNHN010000111.1:0-6691 GCA_041688725.1 Gillisia sp. | reverse complement strand
CGAATTACCGATACGCACCGTAGTTGGATAGATAAACAATATGAAAAGTGGGAAGAAAATGACTATTGTAAAAAGTTCCACACCAAAGATTTTGCATTTCATAAAGTAGATGTTGTTTTCTGGCAGGAAGATGAAAAAGGGGAAAAAATGCAAATCTCAGAACCTTTTGATGTGCAGTTGAACAATTCCAACGTAAAAAAGAAATATGACCTTTATGAAGATTTAGATTTCCAAATAAAATTAATTGCTCCTTTTGGTGCAGCGGATGTTGAACTAGAAATTTCTTACAATTCTAAAAAAGCCTTTGAAACCCTGGTTGCCGATAAATTGAAGAAAACAATCCCGAAACTGGCCGAAGATGATGCGAATTCCATAAAAAAATGGTTTAAAGAGCAGGAAAAAGAGGTGAATTATAAGCACCGCCATTATGTAGAGGATAAAGAATATATTCCTGTTAAAAGAACCGCAAAGGACAAAGAAAAATACATCGCAGATTTCCTGAAAAAGGAAATTGAGTACCAGATAATAAGCTGGAATGAATACAGCCAGGTAGGTTATGAAATATTACCGAATAAATATTTTTATAAATATGAGGAACCGGTGGCAAGTGACCAACTGATTGAGGAATTTTGGCAACTGGAAGAAGAAGCGGAATCCTTATTGAACGAAATTAGAAGTTTGTAATGAGGTACGAATATAAAGATACAGGTATTCAGAGCTTGGGTGAAGTCCCTAGCACATGGAAAATTTGTAAAATAAAAAATTATTTTTCAGTTAAACCGAGTAATGTAAACAAAAAAACTGTTGAAGGAGAAATTGAAGTTGAGTTATGTAATTATGTTGATGTTTACTACAATGATTCCATCGATCTTTCTTTAGATTTTATGACAGCTTCAGCAAAAGATGGTGAAATAAAAAAATTTCAGATCAAAAAAGGTGATGTTATTATTACCAAGGACTCGGAGGATCCAATGGATATTGCAGTACCGGCATTAGTTAAAGAAACAAGAGAAAAATTACTTTGTGGTTATCATTTATCGGTTTTAAGTTCAAAATCCAGTCAATTCATTGGGGATTACCTTTTTTGGGTTTTAAAAGATTTATTTATTGCTTCACAATTACAAAAAGAGGCAACAGGAATAACACGTTGGGCAATTGCTTCCCGACATATAAAAAACACCATAATTCCTTTCCCTCCACTGCGAGAACAAAAAGCCATTGCAGATTATCTGGACAAAGCATGTACACGTATTGACAGGATTATTGAAATTAAGGAAAAGCAGTTGGAGAAATTAGAAAACTACTATCTATCGAAGATGAAATTAATCTTTACTAAAGGAATAGCAAGCACTAAATTCAAGAAAACTGATGTTGTTTGGCTTGGAGATATACCAACCCATTGGAAAATAAAGAAGTTAAAGAGAAATTATAAAGTGGTTTTGGGGAAAATGGTTCAACCCAATCAAAAATTGAATACCGAGACGGAAGAAAAATATTTTAGATCAGCTAATATAAAATGGGACGGTATAGACACTAATAATGTCAAAACAATGTGGTTTAAAGGTTACGAAAAAAGGAAATTTACCTTAAAAAAGGGGGACCTATTAGTCTCTGAAGGCGGCGATGTTGGAAGATCGAGCTACTTGAATAAGGATTATCTTAATTTCTATTTTCAAAATGCTATTAATCGAATAAGAGGGAAAAATAAAAATAATACCAAGTACCTTTTTTACTGGATGTTTCTACTAAAAAAAATCGGATATATAGATTCCTCCGTAAACAAAATCACCATTGCTCACTTGACTGCAGAAAAACTAGAAAGAGTATTAATTCTCGACATTCCTGTATCGGAACAGGAAGAAATTGTTACCCGTATAGAATTGTTAGAACAAAAAATTCAACAAGCTGAAAAAAAAATCACCAAACAAATAAAAACCCTGAAAAAATACCGAAAATCATTAATCCATGAATGTGTAACAGGAAAAAAGCAAGTATTTTTTGAAAATGAAAAAACAGAAAAAGCCTTTGCGGGAGAATAACGGGAGAACCAAAAGCAACAAAATAGTTAATGTATTATTGATTGAGTAATAAAATTCTATATAAACTTCATATAATATGCAATCGGAAATAATAAAATCATTATCCAAAAATTTCGAAGACCACTCTCAAATTACTGATACTGGCATTGAATTTTGGTTTGCAAGAGATTTACAGCAATTATTAGGTTATTCTAAATGGGATAATTTTAAAAAAGTAATACATAAATCAAAAATATCTTGGGAAGTCACCGGGAATGAAACATTAGACCATTTTGCCGACGTCGGGAAAATGGTTAAAATTGGTTCAGGTACAGAAAGGGAAATTGATGATATAATGCTTACAAGATACGCTTGTTATCTAATTGCACAAAATGGTGACCCAAGAAAAGAGCAAATAGCATTCGCCCAAAATTATTTCGCAGTTCAAACAAGAAAATTGGAAATAATTGAAAAGCGAATTAAAGATTGGGAAAGACTTCAGGCAAGGCAAAAACTCACACTATCTGAAAAAGAACTATCGGAACTTATTTTTGAACAAACCGGGAATGATAAAAACTTTGGAATAATAAGAAGTAAAGGAGATCAGGCTTTGTTTGGTAAGACAACCCAACAGATGAAAAGTAAATTAGGTGTTCCCAAAGGCCGTGCATTAGCCGATTTTTTACCTACAATCACAATAAAAGCAAAAGATTTCGCTACAGAAATTACCGTTTTCAATACAAAGGAAAAAGAACTTAAGACGGAAAGGCAAATTTCTGTTGAGCATATAACAAATAACCGTGGTGTTAGGGATATCCTGTTGAAAAGGGATATTAAACCAGAAGAATTGCCAGCAGAAGAAGACATAAAAAAGCTAGAAAGAAGAGTAAATTCTGAACCTAAAAAATTAGGTAAAAACCCGGATAAACTGAAATAAATTCACATTTATCTATCTAAACTTTTTTTTAAAATTGTCAATATGTCATCCAACAAAGAAACCTTATTTCAAGAACACATAGCGCAATTTCTGGTGCAGAAACATAAATTTCAGCGTTTAGAAAACAATGATTTTGATGATAAGGATTTTCACTTTTTAAAAAAACATCTTTTAGATTTTATTGTTGGTACACAACCGGAAAAATATGAAACGCTTCAACAAAATTTTGGCACAGATGCAGACAAAGAGATTTTCAAGGCATTAAAAGCTCAGCTTGTAAAAAAGCCTTTATGGTTGATTATGCGTAATCAATTGGATGTTCGGGGAATATTTTTAGACTTATATAAACCAAAACCACGTTCAAATACCGGGTCTGGTCAAGAAGAAGATTATAAAAAAAATATTTTCTCTTTTAAAACAGAATATTACTACAGCAATTTAACCTCAGAAAGAATTGACCTGGTAATCTGGTTAAATGGACTTCCTATAATTGTTATTGAATTAAAACATGAAGATGAAGGACAAACTGTTGAAGATGCTATTTATGACAGTTTTTTAAACCGGGATTTGGGTAATAAACTTTATAATATGCCATTCCTTTATATTGCTTTGAGCAATACAGAAGCTAAAATGGCTACAAATCCTACTTCAGAAAACAATTTTCTCTGGTTCAATGCCGGCCTTCCCAATAAGGCCGCTACTCTGTGGGAATACCCCGTAGAACATATATACAGGCATACGCTTTCTAAAGAGAGCATTACCAGTTATTTAGAAAATTATTTAGTGTTTGTACCTGCCAGGGAAGAGATTAATGAAGAAGGAAATCTGATAAAAGAAAATTCAAAAACTATTTTCCCCCGGTATCATCAATTCCGTTCCAGCAGGAATCTGGCCATGGATGTAAAAGAGCATGTAAATAATAACTTGCAACTGGGGAAAAAATACTTGATCAACCATTCTGCGGGTTCAGGGAAAACGCTAACTATTGCCTGGATGGCTGATATGTTGGACAGCCTCTATACTGAGGATAACCAGAAAGTATTTGATAATATCATCATATTAACAGACAGAAAATCCCTTGATAAGAACATAACGGATGATTTGATGATGTTCTCGCATCTGAAGGAAAAGATCAATTTTTCTAAAAAATCCAGAGATCTGGCGAATTTCTTAGAAAAGGACAGGGATATTATCGTTTCAACTATACATAAATTTAGCCATATTCAGGAGAAGCTCCAAAATGATGAGATTTTAAAGAAAAGAAAAGTAGCCTTCCTTATTGACGAGGCCCATCGCTCCCAGGACGGGAAACTTGCGGTAACTATGAGGACGTTTTTCAACAATGATTCAGAAGACGATGACGAAGAGGATGAAGAATTGAAGAGACTGAACATCAGTAATCAAGTGTTCGTTGCCTTTACCGCTACCACCACTCCTAAGGCAGTATCTTATTTTGGAGAGCCCTTTGATCTATATTCAGAGGAGGAAGCCATAGCAGAAGGATATATTCTCGATGTCGCTCAGAATATAATCTCCTACGAGACTTTATACAACCTTCGGTTGAGGGTTCCACTCCCAGATGAAAAAGATTTTCCTATAGGTACTGTTAGCAAGGCATTAAAGAATATAGCATTTGAGAATGAGGATATCATCCAATACAAATCAGAGGTAATTACAAATCTATTTGAGGCTAGAGTCGCGCAAACTGTTGGGGGAAAAGGAAAAGCTATGGTAGTAACCTCTTCAAGGGCATCGGGCTATATGTATTACAAAACCATAAAAACCATACTCGAAGAAAAAGAACTGCCTTTTAAGGTGCTCTACGCGTTTAGTGATTTTACAGATAAGACTTCTGGAAAAAAGATTGAAGAAGTCAGACTAAACAAGCTAGATACTGAACATGGAGGGAGTAAAATAGAAGATGTATTCAAACTCCCGGAATACCGCATTATGGTAGTGGCCAACAAATTCCAAACCGGGTTTAATCAGCCACTCCTCTCGGCCATGTTCCTTGATAAAAGTATTAGTGGGGTAAATGCTATTCAGACCGTTTCCCGTTTGAACAGGAAACATCCAGAAAAAGAGCAGGATGATATACTAGTAGTAGATTTCACCAACAATTCAAATGAAATCTTTTCGGCCTTCAATAAACATAGATCCGGTTCGCCGTTTTCAGAAAAAGAACCTAATATGACCGTATTGCAGGAACTATATCAGGAAATACTGGGTCAAGCTATTTTTACAACTGAAGAAATAGAGTTGTATATTAACGCATATCTCGATGCAGAGATCGAAGCCAGGAAACGCAACTCTACTCCTGATGCAGCCCTTAGTGGTCTTGATCTGGAATACCGGTCTAAGTTTCGGGAGAGGTTGCCACACCTGGAGAATCAGAAAATATATGTCAGTCTTTTAAGAAGGTATTATAAACTGTATCATTTCATTGCTCAGTTCTTTGAACTGAATAAAACTCTTAATGAATTTGTTGTTTTTGCCGGAGTAATGGGGCATAAACTAATTAAGAACGGAAAGACTTCAGAAATGAAAAAGTTCCTCGAGAATGTGGTGCTTCATAAAGGTGCGGTAAAATATAAAGGAGAAAGTAAAAATCCACACCCAGCTAAGGATCCTAAAAAAGCAGGTTTACGGATAGGGGCCGGGGGGCAATCACCACCAAGAAGTACTATAGAAGCTACCATAGCCAGTATAACCGAGAGGTTTCCAATTAGTAATGAAGATGCTTTGGTGATCAAAGAAATCTGTATAGAGGTATCTAACAATTACGAAATCAAGGATAAAGTTCTAACCAATCGTGATAACCAAATTTATCTCAAAACCAGTGCCCGTCCAAGAATAAATCAGGAGGTAAAGAACAGCTATATAACTCGGGATTTGATTGAAAAACTGGATGATCCAATTTATAGAGATAAAGGAGGAATCATAACCTTAATGGGGCGAACTATTATGGATTCTATTTTGGAGAGGGCAAATTAGGGAACACTTTATATAGATAATTTTTAAAGTATAAAAATTTGGAGAGATTAGTTGAAACCGTTGAACACTACTTAAGATTAGAAACTACTTATGCTCTGATGGTTACAGGGGAATGGGGGACAGGGAAAACCTACTATTATAAGAATAATCTTTCTGCAAAGATATCAAGTATAGAGGTTTACAATAACGCCGAGAAAAAATACGTTCCAGTTTATATCTCTTTATTTGGTGTTAATTCAATAGAAAACCTTCAGCTAGAGATTTTTTTTCAACTTTACCCTTTCCTTAATAGTAAGAAGTTCCGATTAGCAGGTACGTTGGGTAAAATAGTGACGAAGGGTTTTTTATTATACAATGGATTAAGTAATTTATCAGGAATTGTAGATCAATTAAATCCAAAAAATGCAGCCAAGATTAAACCAGTAGATTATGAAACTATTGTCTTATGTTTGGATGACTTTGAAAGAATGAGTTCGGAAATCTTAATTGAAGAAGTCATTGGATTTATAAATGAATTAGTAGATGCTGATAATATTAAAGTAATTCTTTTGGCAAATGAGGGTGAAGGAATATTAAAAAATAAGGAATATAAGAGGGTAAAGGAAAAGATTATTGGAGACACCATAGAATATATTCCAGATATTCCGGTCATCTACGATAATCTTATAGAACAAAAATTCGCTTCATTTTCTGCATATCAAATATTTTTAAAAGAGAATAAGGATTTTGTTTTAGATATTTT
>JBDNHN010000587.1:0-3221 GCA_041688725.1 Gillisia sp. | reverse complement strand
GCGGAGAAAGAGGGATTCGAACCCCCGGAGGTGTGACCCTCAACAGTTTTCAAGACTGCCGCATTAAACCGCTCTGCCATTTCTCCTTTGCCTGTATCAAAGCAATGCTTTGCTTAGGCGGGTGCAAATATAACAAGGTTTTATAATTTCACACAATTAATTTAAGGTTTTTTTAGCTTATTTTATTTAGCCATTATTAAACTCCATTTATTAGCCGTTCAGGTCCCTTTTGAATTTCATATATTTATGCTCAATAATAAAGATCTTACTCTTGAAACAATTTTTAATGCCAATATTTTGCTTATTTGCTATGATTAACCTCTATTCCCAAGAAACCGAACCCGAAACTCTTATGGATCAGGATTGGGCAAATCTCAAAAAATATTCTGCCGATAATGAACAACTGAAAAGTGAACCTTCGGGAAATACGGTTGTTTTCATGGGAAATTCAATTACTGAAGGCTGGGTAAACGCCAGTCCCGAATTTTTTTCCGATAACAATTATACAGGACGGGGAATAAGCGGACAAACAAGCCCGCAAATGCTTATTCGGTTTATGCCTGATGTTGTGGACCTTCACCCAAGAGCGGTGGTCATTTTGGCCGGCACAAATGATATCGCAGGAAATACGGGGTTTTCATCGGTAAAGATGATAACCGATAATATCAAAGCCATGGCACAACTGGCTGTTGCAAACGATATTAAAGTGATCTTATGTTCTGTTTTGCCCGTATTTGATTATCCCTGGAGAACAGGACTTGAGCCGGTTGATAAAATTGAAAAGACCAACCTATGGCTGAAAGAATACGCCCTGGAAAATGGCCATATTTATCTGGACTATTTCAGTAAAATGACCGATGAAAAGAAAGGCTTAAAGAAAGAATTTTCCAATGACGGGGTTCATCCCAATCAAAAAGGTTATTCAGTGATGGCACCTCTTGCAAAAACGGCGATTCAAAAAGCATTAAATCAATCAGATTAATGCCTTTTACAATTTTTTGTAATTTTGAAAATAATCCTGAGACTTTGATCTGCAAGCTTGAATTTTTAAGCTGAACCTTAAACTTTCCGGAACTTCTCAGGAATGCTTCGGGATTTTAAAAACATTGCTGCATTCAAATTTCGCTTTGACCGGAGCTTTTCTAATGCCGAAATATAAAATTTGGCCCAAAACTTGTATCTTCCCAACCAAATAAGACTACTGATAAATTATGAAAAAAATATTTTTATTCGCCCTCACCCTAAGTTTTTATAGCTGTATGGCCCAGCAATCCAATGAACTCGTCAATGTCGATGAAATGGAATTTGCAAACACCATTACTTCAAATGAATTAAAGGAACATCTTTACATTTTTGCGGGTGACGAATTTGAAGGCCGCGAAACCGGAGAACCCGGACAGAAAAAAGCAGCCGAATACCTCAAGGCCGAATACAAAAAACTGAATATTCCCTCTCCCCTTGGGAACGATGATTATTTCCAGGAAGTTCCGGCTTCTGTTTTCACGGGAGATATCAAAGATTCTGAAAACGTGGTGGCTTTTATTGAAGGAAGTGAAAAACCAGAGGAAATCCTTGTAATTTCTTCACATTATGACCACCTTGGAATTGATGCTGAAGGAAATATCTTCAACGGTGCCGATGATGACGGTTCCGGAACTGTTGCAGTCCTTGAAATAGCCGAGGCATTTATGGAAGCAAAAGCAAGTGGGTTTGGTCCAAAACGCTCCATCTTATTTTTGAATGTAACCGGTGAAGAAAAAGGATTAATAGGATCTAAATATTATACCGATCACCCGATATTCCCATTGGCACAAACCGTTGCCAACCTCAACATAGATATGGTTGGCAGAAGTGATGTAGCTCACAAAGGAAATGACAATTATGTTTATTTGATAGGAAGCGACAAACTGAGCACCGAACTGCACAATTTAAGCGAAGAGGTAAATTCGAAATACATGAATATGGATTTTGATTATACCTATAACGATGAAAATGATCCAAACCGTTTTTACTACCGAAGTGATCATTACAATTTTGCGAAAAACAACATTCCAATCATTTTCTACTTCAACGGAGTGCACGCAGATTACCATAAAATGACAGATACCCCAGATAAAATTGAATATGATTTGTTAGCAAAACGCGCCAGATTGATATTCCTCACTGCCTGGGAAATAGCAAACAGGGCAGAACGCCTTTTAGTGGATAAGCCTGAAAGCGGTTCTTCTCCCGCTGAATAAACTTAGACCCTTCAAAACTTAAAAGGCTGCCTGATCTCTCATGCAGCCTTTTTTTTAACTGTTTTTCCGTTCTCCGTTTTCCGCTTTCGGTCTCAATTTCTAACTTTTTTTCTCTTTTCTCTATTCTATTTTCTCAAGTCTTATATCTGTTCATTCCATAGTATCCAGGATCACATCAATATCTTCTTCGGTAGTATCAGGATTTATAAAACAGAAACGGGAAACGGTTTCAAATTCACCGTTGGTTTTCCATTTTGTGGGAGTTACCAGCGCCACCCCGTCCCGGTGGTTTTTATAGGTCCATTCCCGATATTGGTCCGGAGTCCATCCTTTTCTGCGGTATAAAACTACCGATAGACTCGGAGGCCTTACCAATTCCAGATATGGTCTGTCTTCAATTTTTTTGGCGGCAATTTGAGCCAGTTCAATTCCGCGTTCAATGGCAACCCGGTATTTATCGGTCCCGTGCATCGCAAGTGAAAACCAGAGAGGCATTCCCCGTACCCTTCGGGTCAACTGAATTTGATATTCAGACGGATTAAATCCATGTGCGCCTTCATCCTTAAATATTTCCAGATAGGATCCTTTTTGAGAATGCGCGTTTTTAGCCAATTCCATATCCTTATAGATTACCGCCCCGCAATCGTAAGGTGAAAACAACCATTTATGCGGATCTATGGTTACGCTGTCTGCCCTTTCAATTCCGTTGAACAAATGTCTCACCGATCTTGCTGCGAGTGCTCCGCCTCCGTAAGCGCAGTCAATATGAAACCATAGGTTTTCTTTTTCACATACATCGGCAATGGTATCCAGTTCATCTATAATTCCGGCATTTGTAGTCCCTCCTGTCGCAACCACAGCAAAAAGTCGTTTCCGGTCTCTTTCCTCCAGTTGGTTTATGGTGGCCTGAACTTCTTTTCCGGTTAGGTTTTCCCCTTCACAATGGATCATTAACATATCGGCATCAATTACTTTTGCCAT
>JBDNHN010000110.1:0-3039 GCA_041688725.1 Gillisia sp. | reverse complement strand
TAAGAGCTCTGGCGGTATATTCATTTTTTATTTATTTTCTTTTGCGCTTTTGGACAAGTTACATTACTATATTTACAGTAAACACAACAATCATCTGTATTGTTTATTCCAAAAATAGTATGGCAAAAAACACATTTATTATTAATATGTTTACCAATCTGTGGCATTTTTTGTTTGTACTTAGAACCACAGATAGGACAGCTCATTATAGCTTCGGTAATGATTTTTAGCATGCCCTATGCTTTTTCAAATTGTGCAGTTGCGTTCGGCGCTCCAGAGCGGATTTCATCATTTGCAAAAGATTGATACATTTTAAAATTTTCATTGAACTCTGCTGCAAGTTTTTTAGCGGTTTTATCATACATTTGTGCATTGTCCCAAGTGTTTTTTGGGTTTAACAATTTGGAAGGCACACCTTTACATTCCGTTGGCATTTGCAATCCAAAAACACTATGTTTCAAATAATCGCCTTGATCTAATTTCCCGTCGAGAGCGGCAGTAATCATTGCTCTTGTGTAACTTAACTTGATACGTTCTCCAATTCCATAGGCACCTCCAGACCAACCTGTATTAACAAGCCAAACGTTTACGTTGTCTCCTTTCAGTTTTTGTCCTAATAATTCGGCATATTTTGTAGGATGAAGAGGTAAAAATGGTTCGCCAAAGCAAGCTGAAAAAGTAGTTTGTGGCTCTGTGATTCCGGCTTCAGTTCCCGCTACTTTTGCAGTATATCCGGAAATGAAATGATACATAGCTTGTCCAACAGTTAATTTGGAAATTGGAGGCAATACTCCAAAGGCATCACAGGTTAAAAAGAAGATGTTTTTTGGAGCACCACCAATAGATGGGTTTATTGCGTTATCTATAAAATTAATAGGATCGGCAGCTCTGGTGTTTTCAGTAACTTCTATATTATCATAATCAACGATATCTGAATTTTCATAAAAGCGCACATTTTCAAGTAGCGTTCCAAAACGAACAGCTGAAAATATTTGTGGTTCTTTCTCTTCACTCAAATTAACGCATTTTGCATAACAGCCTCCTTCAAAATTAAATACGTTTTCTGAATCCCAACCGTGTTCATCATCACCTATAAGCGCTCTAGTAGGATCTGCAGATAAGGTTGTTTTTCCTGTTCCTGATAAACCAAAAAAGACTGCTGTATTGCCATCTTCACCAATGTTTGCAGAGCAATGCATTGATAGTACATTTTTATCGTGTGGTAGAATGTAATTTAAAATGGTGAAAATGCCTTTTTTAATTTCACCAGTGTAGGCACTACCTCCAATTAGGATTACTTTTTTTGTGAAATTAATAATTGTAAAATTATGTTGTCTGGTTTTGTCTGTTTTTGGGTCCGTCATAAATTCAGGAGCGGCAAGAATGAGCCATTCGTGTTCAAAAGTTTCCAATTCCTTTTCTGTAGGTCTTAAAAAAAGATTATTGGCAAATAAACTTTGCCAAGGAGTTTCTGTAATAACACGAACGTTTAATTGATACTCTTTTTTACTACCTGCTTGCACATCTTTAATATAAATTTCTCTATGGGAAAGGTGCGCTGTAACACAATCATATAATTTATCGAAATCTTCTGTTGAAAATGGATGGTTTACATCTCCCCACCAAACTGAATCTTCAGTAATGTTATCTTTAACAATATATTTGTCCTTTGGAGATCGTCCTGTAAACTCACCTGTATCACAGGCTAAAGCCCCTGTGTTCGTTAAGACACCTTGCTTATTTTGAAGGGCTTTGGACACTAATTTAGAAACAGGTAAATTCCAAAAATATTCTTTTGTAGGATGAATACCAATTGCCTTTAGTTGTTCAATTTTTTTCATAAAAATGATAGTTTAATTGTTGTCTACAAAGGTACTTTAAAGGTGCTTTGCTAAAAAACAAACCGGATTGATTGGAATCTTGGTAAAACTTGATTTAAATCAAATTTTAGATTAAAAAATAAATAAGGTGTAACTTTGTCTCTCAATTTATGATTACAAAATTCACATTTAATAGCCAGTTTATTTTAGACGAATTACCTTCGGATGATAGGGAATTTCTTGAAAAAATAATGGTTGATAAAAAGTATCGTAAAAACCAGCCTATATTTACGGAAGGCACATTGCCGTCTGGTATTTTTTATTTGCAAAGCGGTAAAGTGAAAAAATACAAAATGGACAATGATGGACGTGAACAAATAATATATATCTATAACGAAGGTGAATTCTTTGGGTATTCATCGGTTTTAAGTGAAAATACCTATGGAGATACAGCAGTGGCAATTGAAAACTCTATTATTTCATTTATAACAATAAAAGATTTTAATGAAATACTTAGAGATTCTTCCTCATTTTCACGTTTGTTATTGAAAAATTTAAGCCATGAATTTAGTGTTTTGGCAAATCTTATTGCGGTATTGTCTCAACGTACTGTAAGGGAACGAGTAGCTCTTAACTTATTGATTTTACACGACAAGTACAAAGTTGAGGATATGAAAAATACTAATATTCTGCTTTCGCGCTCCGATTTAGCTAATATGGCAGGGACAGTAGTTGAAACCTTGGCTCGCGTACTTCATGATTTTAAACATGATAAACTTATTTCTACAGATGGTCGTAAAATTCAAATACTAAATATTGAACGCCTCATCCAAGTTGCAAATTTCTATTAAAAGATTACATTTACTTTAATATTGGATAAATGAATTTGAATGAATACTGCGGATTACCCTATTTTGTAAGCAGTACACAAGTGATGGTTGTGTAAATAATGGCGTATTTTCACTGCGGATTACCCTATTTTGTAAGCAGTACACAAGTCTGACCTGTTGAACCGCCACTATATTGAAACTGCGGATTACCCTATTTTGTAAGCAGTACACAAGAGAAACTCATTCAGTCAGCAATTCCATCGGTAACATAATAGTTTCTTCATTATGGTTTGCCTTTAGTTAAATTCAAATAGAAAATCTCTTCAAATACTTAAATCCCTCAACATCATTATTTAATAATAAGTATGGCAAACCCTTCACTGCTTCCT
>JBDNHN010000109.1:0-1571 GCA_041688725.1 Gillisia sp. | reverse complement strand
CCAAGAGCGACAGTAAACTTTCAGGGAATGTTGTGTTTACAGAAGAAAACGGCGAAGTTACCATGACTGCGATCATTGATGGTCTGTCAGAAGGATTACACGCAATCCACCTTCATGAAAATGCAGATTGTTCAGCAAAAGACGGATCTTCTGCAGGAGGCCACTGGAACCCTACCCATGAAAATCACGGTAAATGGGGCGATTCTAAAGGTTACCACAAAGGAGACATAGGCAACTTTAAAGTAGATGCCAATGGACAGGGAACTATCACCATGACAACAGATGCATGGTGTATTGGTTGTGATGATCCAAATAAAAATATTTTAGAAAAATCTGTTGTTATCCACGATGGAGTAGACGATTTCACTTCCCAACCTTCTGGTGATGCCGGAACAAGGGTTGGATGTGGAACAATAAAATTATAATTCAAAATCCTTATTTTTGACAAAAAAAGCAGCCTATGGTTGCTTTTTTTGTTTAATGGTATTAATGAGAAAAATTTTCGCTTTTTCAGAAGATTAATTAATTTGAAAATTTCAATTTGAATTATAAAAATGATCATATTCCAATATCAGTTTATCAGATAAATTACTTTTGCTCTCTTCTAAATCATCCTCCCTCACTTTGTCACTTCCTCACTTCCCATACTTTTCTTAACCTCTTTAAATGGCCGTATAATCAACCGGGCACCTTTATCGTAATTAATGTAATTATAGTCCCAGTTAAAGAAGGTAATAGCTCTGTTCCTAAAACCAACTAAAAACCATAAATGCACGAACATCCAGACATACCAGGCAAAGAACCCTCCAAATCTCAGTTTACCCAAATCTACTACAGCACGGTTTCTGCCCACAGTTGCCATAGTCCCCTTGTCATTATATACAAAAGGCAGCATTTTTTTACCTTTTAAAAGGCGAACGAAGTTTTTGGCCAAATGATTTCCTTGCTGAATTGCGGGTTGAGCAACCATAGGATGTCCCTGCGGAAAATCTTCGGTTGACATCACCGCTATATCGCCAATGGCGAAAATATTTTCATACCCATTAACCTGATTAAAAACATTAACCTTATACCGATTGGCCTTTTCTATCAATGCAGAAACATTCAGCCCCATAAGTGGAGCCCCGGTGACTCCGGCACTCCAGATAAAAGTGGAAGTATTCAGGCATAAATTGGTGTTTGTGGTGACCACTTTCCCGTCATAAGATTTAACCCGGGTATTAAGGTGGACCTTCACACTTAGTTCTTTTAAAAATTTTTGTGCTTTTTCAGAAGAATATTCACTCATTGTAGGCAATACCCTATCAAATCCCTCGATCAGGTGAATTTTCATTTGGTTTGCATCAAGATCCGGATAATCCTTAGGTAAGATCTGATTTCGCAATTCGGCAATAGCTCCGCTAAGCTCAACCCCAGTAGGCCCCGCTCCTGCCAAAACAAAATTCAGCAAAGCTTTTCTCTCTTCCGGATTTTCAGTAATAACGGCCTGTTCCAGGTTTTCTAAGATCAAACTCCGAATGTTCAATGCCTGTGGAATGGTTTTCATCTGCATCGAATTTTCTTCAAAGCTT
>JBDNHN010000586.1:0-2251 GCA_041688725.1 Gillisia sp. | reverse complement strand
TCGCCAGGAGTTGGTCTTTCTCAGATCCACCTGTTGCAGATCGGCATCGAGTTGTCCTTCCGGAAACACCTCTTTGGCAGCAATTGAATTATCAAAGCTATAAGGGATTTGAGACAGTTTAGCCGAAGCTCTCATCCCTATTCCCGGTTCCGGCCCGTGCCAGGTTACAGGCAGGCTGTTATTTTGATTGTTTGCCGGGCCTGAAGTGAATGTTTTTAATTCCTGTAAACAATTTTTATGATCCTGGAGCAAATCCTGAGCAAACTGGGGTAAAGATTCAATTGGCATTTCTTCCTTCGCCATAAGGTGCTGGTAAAACCCGGCAGGCCTTCTAACGGTTTGAGCAGCATTGTTTATGAGGATGTCCAATCGTTCATATTTTCGTTCTATATAGTTGCAGAATATCTCCACACTTGGAATATGTCTTAGGTCAAGGCCATGTATTTTTAGTCGATGCCCCCAATCTGTAAAATCGGGTTCTTTGGAAAAACGCAAAGCAGAATCGGCAGGAAATCGTGTAGTTGCAACAACAGTTGCTCCGGAGCGCAACAACATCAGGGTGATATGATAGCCAATTTTTAACCTGGAGCCAGTAACTACTGCAACCTGCTCGGTAAGATCTGCTGTTTGAAAACGCTTGGCATAATTGAAATCCCCGCATTCTGTACACATGGTGTCGTAAAAGTGATGCAGTTTTGTATAAACAGCTTTACATACATAGCAATTTCGGGGTGATTCCAATTCAAGTTCATCATTTTTCCCTGAAAGTTCTAGGAGTGTTGGTGCGATAAAAATGGTTGCTTCACGCGCACTTCTTATCCCTGTTTCTTTACGGGCGTGTTTATCCCGCTCGATCATTTTTCGTTTGGTCGCTTTTTTGGAATCCTTCTTTCTGCGGGAAAACTCTTCCCTACTTGGGCGGGTGAGCGATCCTGCAGCCGACATTAATGCGATCCGTTTTTCTTCCGGAAGATCAAATACCTGATTTGTATCGCCTATTAATTTTTCCAATATTGAGATGCAGGTATCAATTTGTGCCTGACTTACTTTATTAGATCCCTCATCATTGTTACGATTCATAAAATTCTGCTTCAAGCGGCAAATATAACTATATAATACCAACAGTGTTGGTAAGATTTTAATGCAAAAAGTTTAAGTCTGAGTTTCATAAAATAAAGTAATTTAGTTTTTAAACTATTATATTGTTTTGGTTAAAACTCAAACAGTACAAATTCTATTTTTACTTGATCTAAAACAAAAAAGGAGCGCTGATTGCGCTCCTTTTTTGTTTAAAAAATTTAATTATTCCAATAATTTTGAACTAAAATAGGAATTGGAATTGGTGATCATTCCTTCATCATTAAAATCGTGGATATACATAGCTGGCAACACTATATTTTTGTTATCAGATTTTCTAGTCAATCTGATATTCCACCAGGACTGTACAACTTTGGCACCACCCAGCTCGTACTCTAAATAATCGGGATAACCAACAACATCAACACTCTCAATCTTAAACTTTTCAAGAAATGCTTTACGATTTTCTTTATTCTCACCCATTGTTGTAGTCTCCCCTACCGGGGAATTAAGATCTTGAAATGTAGCATTAGGAGTAAAAAAACCATAGGCTTTTTCTGCATTGCCATTTTCAAATGCGGCAAACATTAACCTCACTTTGTTAATATTTTCATGATTATTATAAAGAACTCCGTTGGTTCTGGGTGCAAAACTTCTCCTAACTTCAGCAAAAATATTCTCATTGGAATAGGTTATCATTGTAGTAATTTTATTGTCTTTATTAACAACGAACAATCTGTGAATCGGCATATCTAATTTTACCCCAGTTCTGTTTTCAACGCCTTTTAAATTATCCCAAGTTTGAACCCAAGTACCGCTTTCTTTATATTCCAAAGCGTCAGGGTAAGCACCTTCACCCCGAGTTATACTAAAATAATCAACATTGTCTTTCCAAAATTGAACTGAACTTAAGAAATTTTCTTTGTTAGTTCCTTTGTCATTTTTGTTGGTACTTGACCCGTTAGAAGCTATGAAATCTTCAGCCAAATAAGTAGCAACTTTATCAGCATCCCCCATAACATATGCTTGTTGCCAAAATGTCCCGTTATGGATGGGAGAAGCAGGTGAAAATTCAAATGTTTGGTTTACAGAAGCCATAAAACTTTTTGAAGAAAATAATATAGGATGGTCTTGGTGGCCAATGAAAAGAGTCGAAACAATTGTTGGTCCATAT
>JBDNHN010000585.1:0-3219 GCA_041688725.1 Gillisia sp. | reverse complement strand
GTTTCAACTCTTCAGCGAGTTTTTTCGCCAAATCCCATTGCTTTTTGGTGCTGGGGGTTTCTTTACTCTCGGGGTCACTTTGAGTGTCAATGGTCACATAACTTGTAAATCTTGAAATAATGTTTTTTTTGGAAATCATAGTAATTTGTGCATTTAATTGACGTTAATATTTATTTTAACAGTTTTGTTAGCTCGATTATATTTAAATTTAAGTCTTTGTCGTTATTTATATTTATATTTATCTAAATCAAAAAATCTAAAGTTATGAAGAAATTTTACTTAATGCTATGCCTGTTTTTTACAGGGTTTATCCTGCAGGCACAAATTCAAGAAGTTATGGGTACTGTTGTCGATGAACAATCGGAGCCATTAGGGGGAGTTTCGGTTGCTATTAAAGGAACAAATCAAGGAACGATCACCGATTTTGACGGGAAATATTCCTTAAATGCTACTTTAGGACAAACCCTAGTGTTTTCCTTTGTGGGATATGATGTTAGGGAAGTTGTGATAGATCGTGCTACAATTAATGTGAGCATGGTTTCCGGAATGGCACTTAGTGAAGTAGTTTTGGTAGGATCCAGAAATATGAACCGAACCGTAGTGGAATCTACCGTGCCTATTGATGTTCTTGATATAAAAGAATTATCCTCGGCCGTGCCACAGGTGAACCTGAATCAGATGTTGAATTATGTTGCACCTTCATTTTCTTCAAATACCCAGACAATTGCCGATGGAACAGATCACATAGATCCTGCATCCTTAAGGGGATTGGGACCGGATCAGGTTTTGGTGCTTATCAACGGAAAAAGAAGACATAATTCTTCCCTGGTAAACGTAAACGGAACTTTTGGACGGGGAAGTGTAGGGACCGATCTAAATGCCATTCCTGCTGTTGCTATTTCCAGGATTGAAGTTTTAAGGGATGGAGCCGCCGCCCAATATGGATCTGATGCGATTGCGGGAGTCATCAATATTGTATTAAATAAAACTGTGAATGAGTTGAATGTAGCGGTAACAACCGGGGCCAACTTCTCAAAGAATGCCAATGAACAAACCGGCGGAGTAGATGGAGAGACAGTAAATGTCGCAGCCAGCTACGGAGTTCCTTTAGGTGATAATGGCGGGTTTATAACTTTCTCGGGAGATTTTGATTACCGTGAAGATTATAACCGGATGAAAGAATGGGAAGGAAATATTTTTAATGCTTATAATGGGGTTGAAAACGTTGCTGCCAGGGCGGGAGCGGACATTTCTTCTTTAACAAATAGTCAAATTCAACAGTTTGCACAAAATGTCACTTATTTTGGTCAACAATTGAAAGACGACATAAACAATGCCCCGGATAGAGCAACCTTGCAATCGCTTTTAAATTTTAATGTTACCGAAGATGAATTAAATGCCAGAGGGCAAGTAAGAAGTGATTACAATATGAGGGTTGGACAATCTAAACTGAGAGGAGGACGATTTTTCGCCAATTTTTCATTGCCTTTAGATGATGCGGGAACCGAAATCTATTCGTTTGCGGGAATAAGTTCAAGAACAGGAAATTCTGCCGGATTCTATAGAATGCCAAATCAAGCAAGGGCTTATACGCCCATATTTATTGACGGATTTTTACCTGAGATCAATTCCAAAATAAACGACAAATCTCTAGCGACAGGGATTAAAGGAAAGGTAGGAGACTGGGATGTTGATTTTAGCAACACCTGGGGCAAAAATGAGTTTCTTTACATGATCTCCAATACTACCAACGCATCTTTGCAAAAGGCCAGCCCTACTACTTTTGATGCCGGTGGATTCTCTTTTGCCCAAAATACCACAAATCTTGATATCTCAAATCTTTATGAAGATTTTTTTGAAGGAGTAAACTTCGCTTTTGGTGCTGAATACCGAATGGAAAAATACGATATCGTCGCTGGGGAAAGAGCCTCTTACGAGGAATATACAAGCCAGGGTGATGTTATTACCAGGGCTGATCAAACACCGGCTTTAGATTTCTTCGGAACAGGAAGGCCAGGTGGTTCACAAGTTTTTCCGGGATTTGGCCCTAAAAACGAACTTTCGCGTGAGCGAAGCAGTATCGCCGGCTATTTTGATATAGAAGCCGATCTAACCGAGCAATTTTTACTTACGTTCGCAACCCGGTTTGAAGACTACTCCGATTTTGGTTCAACCATAAATTTCAAAGTATCTTCCCGCTATAAATTAACCGATAACATCAATATTAGAGGTTCTGTAAATACAGGATTTAGGGCTCCATCCCTGCACCAGTTAAACTTTAATTCAACATCTACAATTTTCGACAACCTTGGGAATCCTCAGGAAGTAGGTACTTTTTCTAACGATAGCAGGCCTGCACAACTTTTAGGGATCCCACAGTTAAAAGAAGAAACATCCAAAAGTGTAAGTCTTGGATTTACCGCTAAAATTCCTGACGCTAATCTTTCCTTGACTGCAGATGGGTACTTTGTTGGCATAGATGACAGGGTGGTTTATACAGGACAATTTAGTGGACCTGGTACAGGAACGGAGTTGGATATCCTATTGTCTCAGGCCAATGCAACAGCCGCTTCTTTCTTTTCAAACGCGATAGATACAGAATCCAAGGGAATTGATGTTGTGTTAACCCATAATGCTCTCTTTGGAAATGGACTTCGTTTAAAATCAGATCTTGCGGGTACTTTTTCTAAAACCAAAAAGGTGGGAGATATTAAAGCTTCACCTCAATTAGAACGTGCCGGTTTGGTAGGAACTTATTTTCCCGAAGATAGTAGGGTATATCTTGAGGAAGCAGTACCTCGAACAAAAATTAATCTTACCAATAGTCTTTTTGCAGGTAAATTTAATGTGTTTTTAAGGAATGTTTATTTTGGAGAAGTTACCGAAGCGGTTACTAATCTCGAAAATCAACAGGTTTTTGACTCTAAAATTGTTACCGATCTTTCTTTGGGTTATAAAGCTACCGATGCTTTAACTTTAACTATAGGAGCAAATAATATACTGGATGTGTATCCTGAAAGAGCCGCACCGGAATTTAATAACCGAAGTTCAGGTAGGTTCGATTGGTCCAGAAGGGCACAACAGTTTGGAATTGGCGGAAGATTTTTATTCGCAAGGATCAGTTTAGCCTTAAAATAGCAGATCATTAATAATATAAAAGGCAGTCTTCGGACTGCCTTTTTTTGTGGAGTAAAATCAGCTTCTAACCTTCCTGAATAT
>JBDNHN010000584.1:0-4452 GCA_041688725.1 Gillisia sp. | reverse complement strand
CCTAAATTTGGGGTCATAAGTGTTCCAATAATAGCAATGCGTTCGAATGTTTTTTCATTCAGGAATAAATTTTCTGTTGTCAAAGTACAAACTGCTATTTGTCCATCTGGATTAATAGTTCTGTAATTTCCGGATGCAACAGGCCACTTGCTTTGCATTGGTTGATTTATACTTTTTAAAAAATCTTTTACCTTTGCTATTCTGTAAAATATTTTTACGGCAAAAGAATTCTCGGATGTTGCTGAATTGGGAAAAAGTTTAACCAAAAAACGCATTAACTTTTTCATACTGTTTCTATTGTGTGTTCTTTCAAAATCAATAACGGAAAATGAAAAACCTCAAGTAAAACCGAATTAGAAAACCTTATTTGTAAGCAAATGAATACACCAATATATTTTTCAAACCTATCTAGTTTCAAAAATAATCATTTTTTATAGATAGATAGGTTCAATATTATGGTTTCGAGTGCTATTTTTCAAATTACGACCACCGTGTTTGCGTTAGCTTCAATACTGTGAAAATATTTCTTTTCGGCATTCACCCCATATTTAAGATTGTTGAAAAATATTGTAATCGTTCTTTTATGGAACGTATTATAAATAAAGAAAAACTTAAAATTTTGATTGTTAGGAAGTTTATACGGATTTAGATCATTCATTGCCAATTTAGGCACTAAATGAGTTTTCTTGTTGCCATATTGGTCTTTACCAAATTCTAATAATCCTATATCTGGATTTATATGGTTGATGCGATTTAGTGGTACACCAATAAATTGTCCTTTTTCAACGGAAAAATGGCCTTGAAATCTTCTGCAAACAGGTAATTGTTTGCAAAGTTATTGATGAGTGCTATATTCTTTTAGTATTTGAGGTATTGTTTGTAAATGCGTAATTCTTTCTCATACACTTCCATTCTTGATCAAAACGATTTCTCAGCACAAATTTTTTAGAATTTAACTCGAAGTCGCGTTGTTTCTCTTATACAGTAATCACCATATTTTAGAATGTTGCCTAAAATCAGATCTAAATGCTAAAGGTCTTCCAGCATGCTCAATGTTAAAGGTTTGGTCAGGAACTTTGTCACAAAGGGATACTGAAAAGAGCGGTCAATATCCTGATGATCACTAGAGGACGTTAGCATTATTACCTTACATTGGCCATGAATGGCTTCTGGAAAATTTTTAAACTCTTCAAGAAACCCAAATCCATCCATTTCAGGCATTTGGATATCGAGAAAAATATTGTTCGGAAATTCTCCATGATCGTTTTTTAGGGTACCTAAAAACTTTAGGGCATCAATGGCAGAGCTTTGTACGCTGATTTTCTGTGCCATTTGACTTTTGGTGATGACACGTTTTGCAATGTAACTGTCAATTGCATTGTCATCAATCAATAAGACATGTTTCATAGTCGGCGTCTTTTTTAATTAAGTACTAACAATTGGTTGGGTAATGTAACAATAAATTTGGTTCCTTTTGTTAATTCCGATTCCATTTTAATGGAACCCTCAAGCTTATGAATGGCTTCTTTTACAATATACAGCCCAAGTCCCGAACCGGTAGACGTATTTGTTCCCCTGTAAAACATATCAAATATTTTTTCCGTATCCTTTGCATTAATACCAATCCCATTGTCTTCAATGGTTATAACGGCATTGTCATTGCTGCTTTTGATTTGAATACCCAAAAATTGGTGTTTTTTTAAGGGGTCTTTATAGTTAAGGGAATTGGAAATAAAATTGTTCAGAATCATATTTATCCTGGCTCTGTCCGAAACAAATTTCAGGTCCTGGTCAATTTCCATTTTCAATTTTATTTCTTTGGCCCCATCCATGTGTCTGAGATTATCTGTAATGTCATCAATGGTCTGTTTAAAATCAATGGCTTCTTTAGCTACTTCGGTTCGGGCATTGCGTGAATACTGTAGAATATCTTCAATAAAGTTATCCAGTTTAACGACGCTCTTCTTCATCATACATATCAGTTCCAATTGATTGGTATTATCCGGTGCTATATCATCTATCATCAAATCTGACAGACCGAGTAATGATTTTAACGGGGATCTCAAATCGTGTGAGGTGCTGTACACAAAGCGGTCCAATTCGCTGTTTGTCTTCTTGAGTTCCGTATTGGCAATAATTAATTCTGCTGCTCTTTTTTCCTTTTCCTCGTCTTGGAAGAGAAGCTCTTTGTTGGCAATGATTAATTCTGCTGCCCGTTTTTCTTTCTCTTTATTTTGAAAGATAAGTTCTTTTAATTGTTGTTTTATTTTTTCCCGTGTTTCATTCCTTTCGGTAATATCTACAATGCTGGCATAAATTTGGGAGCTGTCTGTATTTGGCAATAATGCCAGAAGTATTTCACAAACTATTTCCTTTTTGTTGGCATCGCAATGCACCCATTCAAAAGCTACTTTTTCCTCCAACATGACTTTTTCAATATACCCCTTTGCTTTGCCTGCTGACAATGTACCATCTGGCTGAAATTTCGGACTGATGTCTTCTGGTCTCAATTCAGCTAATTCTTTGTCTGAAAATTTGAACAGTTTTGAAGCATTCTTATTGCTTCTTACAAACTTTTGTGATATTAAATCAAGCACAAGGATGCTTTCTGGAGCGTTCTCAAAAAGATCACGAAACCGGTTTTCACTTTGTAGAAGTTCTAATTCTGTATTTTTCAGTTCTGTAATATCTCTTACCAGGGTTTGGGTGCCCACTACAGTTGCATTTTCAATAATTAGATTCACTCTCACCTCAACCCATATTCTTTTGCCATCTTTTCTTATCCCTATGTATTCAAAAGTATCCGGCACTTTTTCTCCTGCCATCCTAAGGTCATGCCTTTCGCGAAGCATTTCATGAAATTCCGGGGCTACATAATTTTCCAATATAAGGTTGGCAACATCGCCTTTAAATAGGCCAAATATTTTTAAAAATTTCTCGTTGGCAAATATCACTTTTCCCTCTCGGTTGTCAACCATAAAGCCATCATACATTTTATCAAGCAGCGTTTTATATTTCAGCTTACTTTTTGTCAATTCTTTTTCGGCTGCTTTTCGTTCGGTAAGGTTGTGTACAGAACCAATTAGCATGGTACAATTACCGTTTTCATCAAAAATTGGGGAGATACTCACATCTCCAAAACGTTTTCCTGCAGGGTAATCATTCTCTTCTTCCCAACGCACTATGCTACGTGTCCTGATGGCTTCTTCATATTTCTCCAGCACAAGATCCAATGATTCTTCCGGAATGACCTCATCGACTCTTTTACCAACAACTTGGTCATGGTCCAGTCCTGTTGTTTTAAAAAATGCGGAGTTTACCGAATTAAACCGGTAGTTGCCATCTTCCTCTACCTCTAAAACAAAAAGAACATCTGCAACGGTATTGAAAATTGAAGTGAGTTGTTTTTCTCTAGTGCCCAATTCTTTTGTTCTATCTTTTACTTTTTCCTCCAATTCAATATTGAATTGTTTAATTTCGTTTTCCAACTGTTTCAGTTCGGTTATATCCCAATTTATCCCAATAAAACCCAATAGGTTGCCATCGTTATCAGTCTTAATATTAGCAGTTGACCGTATAGTCCTAATAGAAGAATCAGGCCAAACTATACGAAAATCAAAACTATAGTCGGTTTTTGCTTTTAGTGCTGTTTGAATTTGATTATCTGCTCCTACTTTATCTTCAGGATGAACAGCATTCAACCATGTTTCATAATTGGAATCCTTTAGTTCTTTTGAAACACCATAAAGAGCATACATTTGTTCATCCCAGTAAAGCTCGTTGTTTGCAACATTCCATTCCCAAATGCCTATTTTACCAGATTTGGTAGCAAGTTCCAGCCGGTTCGCAGTTTCAAGAGCGGCAAGTTCAGTCTCTTTTCTCAAGGCATCTTTCATGTTTAATTCGCGGGCAGCGACCCAGATAAGAACAATTAAAACTCCCATATTGCTCAATACCAATAATCCAATACTCAATTCATTATATTTAAGTCCATCATGTTCAAAATAAAGCCTGATAAACCCAAGCGAAATCGGAATAATAAGTGCAGCTGGAAGCAATACTCTGGACATTACCGATCCATAGTTGGTTCCTAAAAATACACTCATAAATCCTTTATCATTAAATACAAAAAGGATAGCCATAGATATAAATAAAAAACCAATTGCTGTATGGATAGCCATTGGGAAAAAATTAAGGGAAACATAAAATGCATTAACATTATATAGGTATCCTAACAAGGTCAGCATAGAGATGAGACCAACAAATAGCGCCAATAGTTGTGAAAAGACCCATTTATTATTCGTCTGTTTATTCAGTATCAATAATGAAAAAGAGGTCAATATAAAACCCACAGCGGTATTAGGCGCCATATAATTTAAAGAGAACCCTTCAACTCCGGTGTCCATTTTGTTAAAGAAAAGCCATGTATCAATACGCATATCAGAATCAAAT
>JBDNHN010000108.1:0-19194 GCA_041688725.1 Gillisia sp. | reverse complement strand
TTGGCCCCGAGAATAAAACTTATATAATCAAGTAAATCGGGAATGATATTTCAATTAAAGAATACTCTTGATTTATAGGGGTCAAAACAAAGAACAGGTATCTTTGTATTCTGTTCCGAATAAAGATCAATTTAAAACCAAATCAATTGAAATTATTAGATTTCGTCAAGTCCCAGGTAAAGTTTCCTGAAAAATCAATCCAAAATACAATTGCGCTTCTTTCTGATGATGCAACCATTCCTTTCATTGCCAGATATAGGAAAGAACTCACCGGGAATTTAGATGAAGTTGAGATTGAACAAATTTCCGATCTTGTCAGGTTTTTTAAGGATCTGGAAAAGCGAAAAACCACCATATTAAAGTCAATTGAGGAACAAGGCGCTTTAACTGAAACCTTGAAATCGCAAATTGAAAAATTTGTAACGCTTGCACAACTTGAAGATCTTTATTTGCCATTTAAGAAAAAGAGAAAGACAAAAGCAGATATGGCACGGGAATTCGGCTTAGAACCTCTTGCAAAAATTCTGATGGCGCAAAATCAGGAAAATATCAAGTCAGCTGCAAAACGATTTTTAACTTCGGAAATAAGATCAATTGAAGACGCAATTGAAGGCTCAAAATATATAATTGCAGAATGGATCAACGAAAACAGTTTGGTTCGTGAGAGGATCCGCCAGCTTTTTATTCGCCATGCCGAAATTACTACCAAAGTGATTAAGACGGAAGCAGAAAGCGAAAAAGCCCTGAATTTTAAACAGTATTTTGACTGGAACGAGCCGCTAAAAAGGATTCCGTCACACCGGTTTTTGGCAATTTATAGGGCCGAAAAGGAAGGGTTTTTGAGAATTAAAATTGAAGTTGAAAAGGAACAGGCTTTGAATTTGATATCCCGAATCATTATTAAAAACGATAGGAATCCTGCTGCAAAATATATTTTTGAAGCCATTGAAGACGCTTATAAACGACTTTTAAAACCTTCATTTTCCAATGAATTTTTAGCCGAGGCCAAAAAAAAGGCGGATGAAGATGCTATCCTGGTTTTTGCTAATAATTTAGAACAATTGCTGATGGCTCCGCCCCTTGGAGGAAAACGAATTCTCGCACTGGATCCCGGCTTTAAATCTGGATGTAAATTGGTGTGCCTGGATGAAAACGGATCCTTGCTGCACAATGAAACTATCTACCCGCATCCTCCACAAAAGGAAATGGAATTGGCAATTAAAAAAGTAAAATCCCTGGTAAGTGCTTATAAGATTGAAGCGATCTCCATTGGGAATGGAACTGCTTCCCGAGAAACCGAATTCTTTATTAAAAAAGTTCCTTTAGATCGGGACATCGATGTATTTGTTGTTAATGAGGCCGGTGCATCAGTTTATTCAGCATCTAAAATTGCAAGGGAAGAATTTCCCAATTATGATATAACTGTGAGAGGAGCGGTTTCCATCGGCAGAAGATTAAGTGATCCTTTGGCAGAATTGGTGAAAATTGATGCAAAATCCATTGGAGTAGGGCAGTACCAGCACGAAGTTGACCAGACTAAACTTAAAAACAAGTTGGACATTGTGGTTATGAGTTGCGTAAACAGGATTGGCGTGAATGTAAATACCGCCAGCAAGGAATTGCTTTCCTATGTTTCAGGAATTGGACCCGGACTTGCTCAAAATATAATCGATTACAGAAAAGAGAGTGGGACCCTTAAAAACAGAAAAGAATTACTGAAGGTCCCCCGGTTAGGAGCAAAAGCTTTTGAACAGGCCGCCGGTTTTTTGCGAATCAAAAACGGCAAAAATCCTCTTGATAACTCGGCTGTACATCCCGAGCGTTATGATGTGGTAAAAACAATCGCAAAGGATCAAAAGCTGAAACTCAACGAACTTATAGGAAATAAAGAAGTTTTAAAAAACCTTTCCCTTCCCGCTTATTGCAATAATGAGATGGGCTTGCCAACGCTTCAGGATATCATCAGGGAACTGGAGAAACCCGGCGCCGATCCACGAAAAACGATCAGTAATTTTCAATTTGATCCTTCGGTAAAATCAATTCAGGATTTGCACAGCGGGATGAAATTACCTGGAATAGTCAATAATATTACCAATTTTGGCTGTTTTGTGGATGTTGGGATAAAGGAAAGTGGCTTGATACATATCTCAAAACTCGCTAATGAATTTGTGAGCGATGTAAATTCTGTGGTAAAATTGGGTCAGCATCTATTGGTAACAGTTATAGATGTAGATGTTCAGCAAAAACGTGTTCAACTTTCCTTAATTGAATAAAAAAACGGAAACCTATATTAAACGGTTTCCGTTGATTATATAGAATATTTAAAGTGTAAACTCCCAAGATGGGTTTTTGATGTTTTATTTTTTTAACAAGTCTAACAAGCGTTTCCATGCTGCATCATGAGCTTTCTTATTTGCATCGCTTGCATCAGGCTGCGTTCCACCTCTCATAAAGGCATGTCCGGCTCCTTTATAAATTTCATATTCATAAGTTTTCCCTGCCGCTTTCATAAATTCCCCGGTTTGTTCAATGCTGGCATTCACGCGATTGTCAGCACCTCCATAATAGCCATAAACAGGAGCTGAAATTTCTGAAAAGGCTTCGGCATTTTCCGGTGCAGTTCCATAAAAAACATGTGACGAAGAAATATTTTTATTGTTGGTTGCATATCCAAAACTTTGGGACCCGCCCCAGCAAAATCCAACTACGGCCACTTCCCCGGTTGAGGAGGCATCGTTTTTAATATATTCAAAAGCGGCATCCAAATCGGCGGTAACTTGTTCAGGGTTTAGAGAATAAATCGCCTCCCTTGCTGCATCGGGATTTTCAAAATCGGTAGTACGCTTTTTTCCCTCCTGTGTATTTGAGATTAAATCGGGTGCAATTACCAGGTAACCTTCAGCGGCTAATTTATCGGAAAACAATCTGGCCCAATCGTTCAAACCCCGATTTTCGTGGATTACTATTATAGATTTTGTTTTTACATCGGTTTCTGGAGATACTACAAAAGCCTGAAATTCCCGATCTCCATGCTTTAATGTAACCCATTCCTGATGGCGTGGCGACTCTGAAAGTTTCTCAACTTCGGTTTGTTGAAGTGTAGTTTCTGATTTCACAGAGGAGGTATCTGATTGCTCCTTTTTCCTGTTTCCGCAGGAAATTACGAGGAAGCTAAAAACACCTAAAAACATTATTTTTAATGAATTTTTCATCGTAATAAGATTATTAATTAATGATAATATAGTTTGTTTTTCAAAATTATTTCTTGATCAAAATAAGATTACCTGAAAGTTCCTGATGGAAATACCACCATACTTTCAAAACCATTTTTACCAACCGTTGCAACTCCAAAGAAAAAGTTATCTATTACAATTCCATTCAGGGTAAATTCGCTTACATCACCTACAAAACGTGAATGTTGCCATTGGGAGGCAGTGGTATCGCGCCAGTAAATCTTATATCCCGCTATATTCCCATCCACTTTTTCCCAACGCAATTTGGTTGATGGCTCTACAATTCCGTCAATTTCAACATCCTTTGGTGGTTTTGGTGCCCAGGCCATACTGGCCAGGTTAATTGCGTTTACAGCAGTAATTTTGGCTGCGTATCCAAAATTGACACCTTCAATTACATCTCCGTATTTGACACCTTTCTCAGTACGCAAGTCCTGATGCTGACGGTTATAATTCTCGTGAGCTTCCATTATCCTAATTCCTGCAAAACCCAGATCGTTAAAAGGCCTGTGGTGTCCGCCTCGTCCAAACCTATCCAATCTGTAGATCATCATCGGGTTCATTTCAGGCATATAAGTTTGAGTTGTTTTATGAACATATCGGGCAAGTTGCCTTGAAATTCCATCTATTTCGCCTCCATAAAATCGTCTTTTGTTGCGTTCCTCTTCCGTTTCGGTTGGTGGAACCGGTTCGGAAAATATCCGGAAAGTCCTATTGTCAATTACGCCGTCAACGCCTTCAATATTTCCAATCATATCGTTGTTAAAGATCCCTATGATATCCCAATTATTTTTTTGTGCATATTCTGCAAGTCCTTTTCCCCCAAACAGACCTTGTTCTTCGCCGGATAGTCCTAAATAAACAATGTTGTTTTCAAATTCATAATTCGACAAAACCCTTGCGGCCTCAATAGTTCCGGCCATTCCGCTGGCATTATCGTTGGCGCCGGGAGCATCATCGGTAAAATTCATGGTATCTGAATTTCTGGAGTCTATATCCCCGCTCATAATAATAAATCGGTTTGGATATTTACTGCCTTTCTGAATGGCCACAACATTAACTACCCAGGCTTCTTTAGGAACTCGGTTTCCGTCTTCCGGAGTTACAAAATCTTTTTGATAGAAAACCTCCAGGCAGTTATTGCAATTTTTGGAAACCTGATCAAATTCAGTTTTGATCCATCTTCTCGCGGCTCCAATTCCACGTGTTTCGGAAATGGTATCGCTAAAAGTATTCCTGGTGCCAAATCCGACAAGTTTACGAATATCATTCTCAATTCTTTCTGAAGAGATTTTTTCTATTATTTCGTAGATAAGTGGATTTGTATTTTGAGAATTTCCAGGTTGAGGAGACAAAAATAAAAGGGTAAATAGTACGCTAAACAAGGATAAGTTAAAATTCATTATTTTAAATTTCAGATTTCAGATGTAATTTACTGAAACTTTTTATAATAATTAAAAATCGAAGTAGATGCTGGTATTAAGAAAATAAAAAACCCTGAAAATTTCAGGGTTTTTTATTGAATTCGAAACGAGATTGAATTTTATTTTTCCAATATTCCTGATTCTTAAAAATTAAAATCAGTTTAGACTTTCTCTTTTACAGATTCTACTTTCTCGTTTAAAGTATCAGTAAAATCATTGAATTTGCTTTTAGCGCCTTTTATATAATTATCGCTGGTTTCGGTTAATTTCCTTCTTGTAACAGCGCCTTTTTTAGGTGCAAACAACAATCCAATTACTGCTCCTACTGCAGCTCCTGATAATAAACCTGTTATAAATTTTCCTGCATTCATAATAATATTTTTTTTATTTAGTTTCACATAAAATGATAGTGTAAAATTAGTGTTAATTAACAGGTTGGCATATTCTGTAAAGTTAAGTTTGGTATAAATTTTATTTTAATTTGCTAAGGTTTTTAACAATTTACACCCAGTCTTACCATCCCTAGACCTAATTTTATTTTTATTCTTTTTGACTTACTATTATAAAAATATTACCGCTTATAAATATTGATGTTAATATAAAAAGGCTGTTTGAATTTTGATAAAACAAAATCCTAACAGCCTAAAATATTGATCATGATTATTCAAAAAACGTATTTATTTTCTGAAGTCAGTTTTTCTGCGATAATATTTCTCAATTCAACTACATTTGGCTGATTTTGATATTTCGTAAAGCGTTTTAAGCCCATCAACATCATGCGTTGTTCATCTCCTTGCGCGAAAGAAACAATTCCCTCCTTAGCTTTTTCATTAACTTTATCTACAGCGTGGTATAAATAAAGTTTAGACATGGCGATTTGTTCTTTTTGTGTATCCTCACCAAAGCGCTTCGCGTTCTTTTCTGTTCGTAGAAGGCTTGATTCTGCCATGTAAATTTCAATTAAAATATCGGAAGATGCCAATAACAATTGTTGTTCTTCTTCCAATTTTTCGCCGAATTTTTGAACTGCACTTCCGGCTACCATCAAAAATATTTTTTTCAGATTTTGGAGTATTTCCTTTTCTTCCGCAAACAATTCAGAATAATCGGGTTTGTCAAAGGAAGGAATCCCGGTAAGTTCATTGCCCACTTTTGTAGCTGGACCTAATAGATCTACGTGACCTTTCATCGCTTTCTTTACGAGCATTCCCACGGCAAGCATACGGTTGATCTCGTTGGTTCCTTCATAAATACGTGGGATACGTGCATCTCTCCAGGCAGATTCCATTGGAGCATCAGCAGAGAAGCCCATTCCTCCAAAGATCTGAATTCCCTCATCACTGCAATACTGTATATCTTCAGAACAGGCTACTTTTAAAAGTGAACATTCAATAACATATTCTTCTACCCCTTTTAATTCGGCTTCTGAATGTGAATTTCCGCTTTCCCGTCTCAGGCTTATTCTATCTTCAATGTTTTTCGCGGAGCGATATACTGCAGATTCGCCTGCGTAAGCATTGCATGCCATTTCGGCTAATTTCAACTTGATAGCCCCAAATTTTGCAATTGGAGTATCAAATTGTACCCGTTCATTTGCATATTTTACCGATCCGTCAATTACCCTTCGCTGTGCTTCCAAACAAGCTGCTGCAAGTTTAATACGCCCTATATTTAAAGCATTCATCGCGATTTTAAATCCGTCTCCTCTTTCAGAAAGCATGTTTTCTACAGGAACTTTGCTTTCGTTAAAAAACACCTGGCGGGTAGAGGAGGAGTGGATACCGAGTTTTTTTTCTTCTTCCCCAAGAGAGATTCCGTTGGGATTCTCTTTATCGTATTCCAGAATAAATGCGGTAATGTATTTATCGTCTTCAATTCGGGCAAATACAATAAAAATTGTAGCAAATCCGGCATTGGAGATCCACATTTTTTGTCCGCTAATGCTGTAATGTTTTCCGTCTTCAGAAAGTACTGCTTTTGTCTTTCCGGAATTGGCATCACTTCCAGCGCCAGGTTCGGTCAAACAATAAGCTCCAAACCATTCTCCTGAAGCCAGTTTAGGAACGTATTTTTTCTTTTGTTCCTCAGATCCGTAAAGGACGATTGGCATAATTCCAATTCCTGTATGTGCCCCAAAAGCGGTGGCTAGGGATCCCGTAGCACCAGAAATATAATCGCAAACCAGCATTGTTGAAACAAATCCCATTCCCAATCCTTCATACTCCTCGGGAACAGCTACGCTTAAGAAACCAAGTTCCCCGGCTTTGCGCATTACTTCTTCGGTAAGAGCATAATTTTTATTTTCAAATTCTGCTTTTTTCGGCCAGACCTCACGATCTATAAATTCCTTAACCGAATCTTTCATCATTTTTTGCTCCTCATTAAAATCTTCGGGAGTAAATACATCTTCACAAGGGGTTTCCTTTACCAGGAATTGACCGCCGCGAATTAGTTCTTTTTTTTGTGTTTCAGTGTTCATTTTTATTTAGATATTAGATTTGAGACCCTTAGATTTAAGAAATCAAAATCTCATTATATTAACATTAATTTTTATTTTTTTTCAAAAAGTAAAATATTAGAAGAGCATCTTTTTTCATAAGGCAAAATCCTGAAATCTCAAGTCTAATATCTCATTTCTCACATCTTAACTAAAAAATTCATAAACCCCGGCAGCACCTTGTCCTGTTCCCACGCACATGGTTACCAGCCCATATTTGTTTTTAAGGTCACGTTTGCGCATTTCATCAAATATTTGAACAGAAAGTTTTGCTCCGGTGCAACCAAGAGGGTGACCCATCGCGATGGCTCCTCCATTTACGTTGACTTTATTTTGATCTAAGGCCAGTTCCCGGATTACAGCTAATGATTGTGAGGCAAATGCCTCGTTCAATTCGATCAGTTCCATCTGATCTTGTTTTAATCCTGCTTGTTTTAAGGCTTTTGGAATCGCGTAAATTGGTCCAATTCCCATCAATTTTGGCTCGACGCCAGCAGGTGCATAACTCGCCAATCTTGCTATAGGTTCAAGATTCAGTTCCTTTACCATGTCTTCGCTCATCACCATTACAAAAGCAGCGCCATCGCTCATTTGCGAGGAATTTCCTGCGGTTACGCTTCCACCATCAGCAAATACAGGTCTTAGTTTGCCTAATACTTCTTTGGAAGTGTCTGCACGTGGACCTTCATCTTTGGTCACGGTATAAGATTTGGTTTTTTTCTTGCCTGATGATTCGTCAACAAAAGTTTGTTCGATATTAATAGGCACGATTTGGTCCTGAAACCTATTTTCTTGCTGGGCTTTTAATGCCTTTTGATGAGAGTTGAAAGAAAATTCGTCCTGATCTTCACGGCTCACATTGTATTTTTTTGCTACAGCCTCAGCTGTAAGGCCCATTCCCCAGTAATAATCTTCGTGGCCTTCTTTTACAATTTTATAATCCGGCATAGGTTTATAACCCCCTATTGGAATATAACTCATGCTTTCTGCACCTCCGGCTATGATGCATTCGGCCATTCCGCTTTGAATTTTTGC
The DNA here is from genome assembly GCA_041688725.1 of Gillisia sp. GTDB lineage: Bacteria > Bacteroidota > Bacteroidia > Flavobacteriales > Flavobacteriaceae > Gillisia. The sequence goes on along the minus strand of JBDNHN010000108.1, from coordinate 11,005 downwards.
AGTTGCAATCGCGATTGTTTCAAGTCCCGATGCACAATACCTGTTTACGGTCATTCCGGGAACGTCTTCAATTTTTAATCCCATTAAAGAGATCAATCTACCCATGTTTAAACCCTGTTCTGCTTCGGGCATTGCATTTCCAACAATGACGTCATCAATGCGTTTCTTATCGAAATCAGGCATTTGTTCCAACATGTACGCGATGGTTTCTGCAGCAAGTTCATCAGGTCTTTTAAATCTGAATACTCCGCGAGGTGCTTTTCCCACGGCGGTTCTGAATGCTTTTACTATATAGGCTGTTTTCATTTTATAAGTATTTAGATGTCAGTATTGAATATTGAGATTTACTCATGTCTAACATTTCATTTCTAATATTTAATTTCTCAATGGTTTCCCGGTCTTAATCATTTGCTCTAACCTTTCCAAAGTCTTGCGTTCGCCGGTGAGCGATAAAAATGCTTCCCGTTCAAGATCAAGCAGATACTGCTCGCTTACATAAGATGCTTCCGAAAGGTCTCCCCCGGCCATTACATATGCCAGTTTGTTTGCAATTTTATTGTCGTGTTCGCTGATGTATTTACCGGCCACCATTTGGTCGGTTCCTACATAGAAAGCTCCAAGGGCTTGTTTTCCAAGAACTTTGATATTGGTTCGCTGGATTGGTTTTGTGTAGCCATTTTCAGCCATTAATAAGGCATGTTTTTTAGCTATTGCCAACTGACGGTCCGGGTTTACAACCACAATATCTTTTCCTTTCTGAAGGATATTGGTGTCATAAGCTTCATAAGCAGATGTTGAAACCTTTGCCATCGCGATGGTAAGGAAATTTTCCCTCAACCGGTTGATTTCCAGATCGTCTTTTTCGTAGGTGTCTGATGCCCGCAGGGTTAATTCTTTGGAACCACCTCCGCCTGGAATTACACCTACGCCAAATTCTACCAAACCTATATAACTTTCGGCAGCTGCAACTACTTTATCAGCGTGGAGAGAAAGTTCGCATCCACCGCCTAATGTCATTCCATGTGGTGCGGAAACAGTTGGGATTGATGAATATCGCATTCGCATCATAGTGTCCTGGAAGTATTTGATGGCTATATTCAGCTCATCATATTCCTGCTCAACGGCCATCATAAAGATCATTCCGATATTGGCACCTACAGAGAAGTTTGTGCCGTTGTTGGCAACAACCAATCCCCGGTAATCTTTTTCGGCTAAATCTAGGGCTTTATTTAATCCGTCAAGAACATCACCGCCAATGGAGTTCATTTTGCTTCGGAATTCCACGTTTAAAATTCCGTCACCCAAATCTTCAATTACAACACCGCTGTTTTTGAACACTTGTTTGGATTCTCTAATATTATCTAAAATAATAAAGGCGTCCTGACCAGGAACCTTTACCTGTTCCTTTTTAGGAATATCGTAATAATAGGTATTGCCGTTTTTTACGGTGTAAAAACTCTTATTTCCTTTTTCAAGCATTTCATTAACCCAGGCAGCAGGTTCAAGACCTTCTGCTTTCATCAATTCTATACCTTTTTCAACGCCTATGGCATCCCAAATCTGGAAGGGTCCATTACCCCAACCAAAACCGGCTTTCATTGCGTCGTCAATTTTATAAAGTTCATCAGTAATTTCAGGGATACGGTTTGAAACGTACGCAAACAGGGCAGCGAAATTCTTGCGATAAAACTCCCCCGCTTTGTCTTTCCCTTTTATTAATACCTTAAACCTGTCTTCTACATTATCAATGGTTTTTGTAAGTTCCAGAGTTGCAAAGGAGGCTTTTTTCGGGCTGCGATATTCCATGGTATTCAAATCAAGGGATTTGATCTCACTGGAACCGTCTTCATTTTTGACTTTTTTATAGAAACCCTGACCGCTTTTGCTTCCAAGCCATTTGTTTTCCATCATGGTATTGATGAAACTGGGAAGAGCAAATAACTCGTGTCGCTCGTCATTCGGAACGCCTTCATGCAAGCCATTGGCAACGTGAACCAATGTGTCTAATCCTACCACATCCACCGTTCTGAAGGTAGCCGATTTAGGCCTTCCAATTACCGGACCCGTTAGTTTGTCAACTTCTTCAATGGTCAGATCCATTTCTTTAACCATATGGAAAAGACTCATAATGCTGAAAATCCCAACGCGGTTCCCAATAAAGGCAGGAGTATCTTTGGCAACAACCGATATTTTTCCGAGGAATTTTTCTCCGTACTCATTTAAAAATTCCAGCACTTCATCTGAAGTTTCAGGACCGGGAATTATCTCGAATAATCGAAGATATCTTGGCGGATTAAAAAAGTGTGTTCCGCAAAAATGCTTTTTAAAATCGTCACTTCGTCCTTCGCTCATTTGTTGGATAGGAATCCCAGAAGTATTTGAAGATATAAGCGTTCCTTTTTTACGGTATTTTTCAAGATTATCAAAAACTTTCTTTTTAATATCAAGACGTTCTACCACGACTTCTATTATCCAGTCTGCCTCAGAAATTTTGGAAATATCATCTTCGAGGTTTCCTGTTTTAATTCTATTGGCGAAATCTTTGTGATAAATAGGAGAGGGTTTCGATTTTAAAGAAGCCTGAAGTGCATCATTTACCAGCCGGTTACGCACCGGTTTATCTTCAAGGCTTAATCCTTTTTTCTTTTCCTTTTCATTGAGTTCCCTTGGAACAATGTCCAGCAAAAGTACCTCCACGCCAATATTGGCAAAATGGCAGGCAATCCCGCTTCCCATGATCCCGGAGCCAATTATTGCAACTTTATTGATTCTTCTTTTCATATTTAGGTATTTATTAAAACCTCTCTGATGATAAAAAAACCTGAGAGGTTTATTGTGTAAATTATTTTTATTTTATCTCTTCTTTATAGATCTTTTTGCTTGAAATAAGTTCCATAATGGTTGCTGCTACTTCTATAAAATTATTCAGATCTTCTTCCGGAACTGCTTCTTTCACCGCTTCATCAAACCTGAGTACAACCTTTTTGGAATACTTCCGCATTTCCTTGCCATAATCGGTGAGGTAAAGCAAAACACTTCTTCCGTCAAGCGGATTTTTCTTTCTTATAATAAGTCCTTTTTCTTCCATTGATTTTAAGATACGCGACAGGCTGGTGGCTTCCATTCCCATTTTTGGCCCCAGCGAAGTAGAGGGGGTTCCTTTTTCTGGATCTATACTCAAAAGGGCAAATCCCGTAGCCATCGTACTGCCGGCCTTTCCGCCTTCTTCATTATACATTTTTGATACCGCCATCCAGGTGGCTCGTAATACATAATCGATGGTTTTTTCCTTCATAATTAAAAGTGGCTAATTTCAAAGTTAGGAAAAAAATGTTATGCACGCATAATAAATTGACATAAAATTTCCTGCTTAGAGTTAAATCCCTTAAATTTAATTAGAAAGCATAAAAAAACTCCTCAAAGTTGAGGAGTTTAACAAACTCTTAATGTTTAAGATGCTGAATTCTAATGTCCGTAAATCTTGTTATACAAAATTTTATAGCTTTCTTTGATATTGCGCCGTTTAAGTTTCATAGTAGGGGTGAGCTGATCGCCTTCAATACTCCATACTTCTGGAGTCAATTCGAATTTTTTCACTTTTTCCCAGTTTCCGAACTTTTGGTTATATAAATCGACTTCTTCCTGAATACGTTCAATAACCTCAGGTGTTTTTATCATTTCCTCATTAGTATTACCAATATCTATATTTTTGCGTTTAGCCCATTCCTGAACAAATTCATAATTAGGCTGAATAAAAGCCGCGGGCATCCTTTCCCCATCTCCAATCACCATGATCTGCTCAATAAATCGGGATTGTTTCATTATATTTTCAATGATTTGTGGAGCGATGTATTTTCCGCCGGAGGTTTTGAACATTTCTTTTTTTCTGTCGGTAATTTTTAGGAAACCTTCACTGTCAATTTCTCCGATGTCCCCGGTATGGAAATATCCATTTTCATCTATTGCTTCGCGGGTTTTTTCGGGTTCCTTGTAATAACCTATCATCAAATTAGGTCCTTTTGTAAGGATCTCTCCATCTTCGGCAATTACCACTTCAACTTTGTCAAGCACTTTTCCTACCGTTCCCACTTTAAATCCGCGGTTGCGCAGGTCATTTACAGCAATTACCGGAGAAGTTTCCGTAAGACCGTACCCTTCCATCACTGGGATTTCTGCAGCGGCAAAAACCCTGGCCAATCTGGGTTGCAAGGCGGCGCTTCCGGAAACTATCAATTCTATATTACCTCCTAAGCCTTCTTTCCATTTCGAAAAAATAATTTTTCTTGCTAGGCTTAGTTTTGTCTCATACCACCACCCGTTTGCGCCATAAGGTTGATATTCTAAACCAAGTTCCACGGCCCAGTAAAAAAGTTTTTGTTTGATCCCGTCTAAAGCTGATCCCTTGGCGATGATCTTATCGTACACTTTTTCCAGTAACCTTGGAACGGCCGTAATTACGTGAGGTTTAACTTCTTTTAAATTATCGCTTATTTTATCAATAGATTCAGCAAAATAAACTGATACACTGTAATATTGGTAGAGGTACATGATCATTCTCTCAAAAATATGACATACAGGTAAAAAGCTTAAAGCAACATAAGTCCCAATTTCAAATGGAACTCTTTCCGCACTTTCTATTACATCGCTCACAATATTTTTATGTGAAAGCATTACCCCTTTTGGTCTTCCTGTAGTTCCTGAAGTATAAATTAAAGTGGCCAGATCTTCAGCTTTAACCGAATCTTTCAGTTTTTCAACCTCATCCTGGTTGCTTTTATCTTCCCCAAGTTCAAGGACTTCCTTCCAGTTTTTACAGCCTTCTATTTCATCAAAACTATAAACCTCTTTAAGTTTTGTATTGTGCTTAATGGAATTGAGCTTTTCTAAAACTTCTTTGTCTGAAACAAAACAATAAGTAGCTTCGCTGTGATTCAATACATATTCATAATTTTCCTCGGTAATAGTTGGATAAATTGGCACATTTTGGGCGCCTAACTGTAAAACCCCTATATCCAGAATATTCCACTCGGTGCGATTTGAAGAGGAAATCACTGCAATTTTATCATTGGGTTGAATCCCCAAACGCAGCAATCCACGGCTTATCCCATTGGCTTTATCTATATATTGTTGGGTGGAGATTGTCTCCCAGGATCCATTGTATTTGGTGCCCAGGGCTTTTTCCAAAGGAAAATTTTCCAATTGATAATATGGAAAATCAAAAAGTCGTTTTATTTCAATCATTAGGTTAGATTAATAAGAAATTCCCTGCAAAATAGCAATTTTAAAGGTATTTCAATTATATTTTATAAAAAAAAAGTAGGAATGTTTTCATATCCCTACTTTTATAATCCTGTTATTTTAAGAAACCAATCAATACTTAAAGTGCCTAAAGTCTGATTTACTTAGAGTTAAAAAATAATAATTTGACATCTGCTTACTAAAAATAAAAACTTAACTAAAAATTAGTTGTTTATATGAAAAAGTTAAAAAACCTTCAGTTTTGAATTGCCTTTAAAATTAGAGGCTGCTTTATTTTAGGCATTTTACACCTCAATATTTTATGAACTTTTCATCTAATTATTTCATTTCCAGCCATTTTCTGGCATTTACAAATGCCTCTATCCAGGGAGAAATTTCATCCTTTCTTCCTTTTGGATAATTAGCCCAGTTCCATTGAAAGGTAGAACGCTCAAAATGTGGCATAGTCACTAAATGTCTTCCGGTTGTATCGGTTAACATTGCGGTGTTGTAATGTGATCCATTGGGGTTGGCAGGGTAGCCTGTATACCCGTATTTTGCAACGATATTGTATTTTTCTTCTTCAAGAGGAAAACTGAATTTCCCTTCCCCGTGTGCTGCCCAAATTCCAAGTGTACTGCCTTCCATACTGGAAAGCATTACCGAATTATTTTTTTGAATTTCCACTGAAGTAAAATTACACTCAAATTTGTGGGATTTGTTGTGCAGCATTTTTGGTTTTTGAATATGGTCAGGATTTATCAATCCCAACTCTATAAACAACTGGCAACCATTACAGGCACCAAGGGAAAGCGTATCGTCCCTTTTAAAGAAATTATCTAAAGCCGTTTTTGCTTTTTCATTATATAAGAATGCCCCGGCCCAGCCTTTGGCGCTTCCAAGAACGTCTGAATTAGAGAATCCGCCTACGGCAGCTATAAATTTGATATCTTCCAATGTTTCACGGCCGCTAATTAAATCGGTCATGTGAACGTCCTTAACATCAAATCCGGCCAAATACATCACGCGGGCCATTTCGCGTTCACTGTTGGAGCCTTTTTCACGAATTATAGCCGCTTTTATTCGTGGTTTTGAATGGTCCAATTTAGGTAGTTTTCCGTCAAAATTCTTCGGAAAAACAAATTTCAAAGGCTGGTTTTTATAATTCGCGTAGCGTTGAGTAGCCATATCTATCCCGCTTTGTTTTTGGTCTAGTAGGAACGAGGTTTTATACCAAACCTCGCGCAAAGCTGCAACATCAAATTTGAAGTTGTGGTCACCATTCTTTATCCTGAAGATGTTTCCTTCAGCCGGAGTTCCAATTTTAAAGAATTCGATGTTATTTTCAGCTAAAAGGGTTTCTACTGAAGCATCCTTCGCTTGAAAAACAATTCCGCAGTTCTCATTGAATAAAAGCTTAACCGAATCATCTTCATTTAAAGCCGAAAGGTTCAGGTCTGCGGATAAATTATTATCGGCAAAACACATTTCCAACAATGTGGTGATCAATCCGCCGGAAGCCACATCATGTCCTGCAATGATCAGATCTTTTTTGACCAGGCTCTGGATAGTATTGAATGTTTCTACAAATTGTTCTGCATTTTGAATTGTGGGAGTTTCACTTCCTATTTTATTGCGAATTTGAGCGAAAGAAGAACCGCCCAATTTAAACGAATCCTGTGACAGGTTGATGTAATATATTTCTCCTTCTGGCTGGAGAACGGGCTCCACAACTTTGGTGATATCGTTGCAATGTCCGGCAGCCGAAATAATCACGGTTCCCGGAGCTAAAACTTCCCCGTCTTTATACTTTTGTTTCATAGAAAGAGAATCCTTTCCGGTGGGAACATTGATTCCCAATTCGATCGCAAAATCTGAAACTCCTTGCACCGCCTCATATAAACGGGCATCTTCCCCTTCGTTATTGCAAGGCCACATCCAGTTTGCCGAAAGAGAAATAGATTTCATTCCTTTCTCAAGTGGTGCCCAAATAATATTGGACAAAGCTTCCCCAATGGAATTTCTTGACCCGGCAACCGGATCAATCAAGGCCGAAATAGGGGAGTGCCCAAGCGAGGTTGCCACGCCGTTTTCTCCGTTGTAATCCAGCGCCATCACCCCACAGTTGTTTAGGGGCAATTGCAACGGACCTGCTGTTTGCTGTTTTGCGACGCGTCCGCTCACACAGCGGTCTACTTTATTGGTGAGCCAGTCTTTACAGGCAACCGCTTCCAGTTGTAGTACCTGCTTTAGGTAATCTTGTATTTTATCTTGTGTGTAATAAATTTTTTCGTAAGTTCTTTCGACCGTTTTATCGGTCATCACCGTTTTGGGAGAACTCCCGAACATATCTTCCAAAGGCAGCGCCATAGGTTTTTCACCGTTGCTCTTGCGCTGGAAAACAAAATTCCGGTCATCGGTTACCTGGCCAACACTGTAGATTGGGGTTCTTTCCCTGTCTGACACACGTTTCAGGATGTCCATATCTTTTTCGGCAATAATAAGCCCCATGCGTTCCTGGGACTCGTTCCCTATGATCTCCTTGGCAGAAAGCGTGGGATCGCCAACAGGAAGTTTATCCAGGTCGATAAATCCTCCGGTATCTTCTACCAATTCGCTCAGGCAGTTTAAGTGTCCGCCGGCGCCGTGATCGTGAATGGAAACAATAGGGTTGTGTTCGCTTTCCACCATTCCGCGAATGGCATTGGCAGCGCGTTTTTGCATTTCGGGATTCGCACGTTGCACTGCATTTAACTCGATCCCGCTGTTGAATTCCCCGGTATCAGCCGAAGAAACTGCGGCACCGCCCATTCCAATTCTATAATTATCGCCACCCAAAACCACTATTTTATCCCCTTTTTTTGGAACTTCTTTTATGGCCTGATCGGCTTTTCCATATCCAATTCCACCGGCCTGCATAATTACCTTGTCGTAACCTAAAACCCGATTTTTTTCTGATATTTCAAAGGTCAAAACAGAACCGGTTATTAACGGCTGGCCAAATTTATTTCCAAAATCGGAAGCTCCGTTAGAGGCTTTTATCAAAATATCCACCGGACTTTGGTAGAGCCAGTTGCGCTCGGCAAGTCGGTTTTCCCAGGGCCTGGTTTTGTCCAGTCGTGAGTAGGAAGTCATATAGACCGCGGTTCCGGCCAACGGCAACGAACCTTTTCCTCCCGCAAGCCTGTCGCGAATTTCCCCGCCGCTTCCAGTAGCCGCTCCATTAAATGGTTCAACTGTGGTGGGAAAGTTGTGGGTTTCGGCTTTTATAGAGATCACCGAATCAAAATCTGTATTCTGATAATAATCCGGAACATCTGCCGATTTTGGCGCAAATTGTTGCACTCTTGGGCCTTTTACAAAAGCCACGTTATCTTTATATGCCGAAACTATTTCGTTCGGATTTACTTCTGAAGTTTTCCTGATGAGTTTAAATAGTGAGGCTGGTTTTTCTTTTCCGTCTATAACAAAAACCCCGTTGAAAATTTTATGTCGGCAATGCTCTGAATTTACCTGAGAAAAACCAAATACCTCCGAGTCGGTTAATGGCCTTTTCAGTTTTTTGGATAGGTTTTCCAGATATTCGATTTCTTCGGAATTTAGGGATAAACCTTCCTGTTGGTTGTAGGTTGCAATATCTTCAACTTCCAAAACGGGAACCGGTTTGGTATTTACGGTGAAAATTTCCTGATCCAGACCGTTGTATTTCTGGGAGAGCATCGGGTCAAATTTGGTGAAATTTGAATCCACTTTCAGGAATTCTTCAATACGCAGGATTCCTTTTATTCCCATAGTTTGTGTGATTTCCACAGCATTTGTACTCCAGGGAGAAACCATAGCTGCTCGCGGACCAACAAAAAAATCTGCCAGAGCAGATTTGTTGAGTTGTTGGGCATCGCTAAAAAGCCAGTTTAATTTTGTAATGTTCAGGGCTGATAATGCAGAGTGGGTTTCAACTGCGTAAACCGTGGTAGTTTTTGTTCCGAAGAAAATTATCATTCTACGTTGTTTAGGATTGTTTGATAAAAATCAAATTTAAGTTTTTTACGCTTAAATTATGAGGTTTAAAACATAAAATTCGGAATGCCAAATTGTGAGGTTTTATGATGGGTTTATAGGAAGTTTTTTGGGGGTATAGGGAGGTGCACTTTAAAAGTTACCCTATAAGTTGTGATGATTTTTGAGAAAATTTATCAGGACTTATTTTCATCGGATTCACATGAAAACAGGAAGGGAATTATCAGTACAAATAAAAATACACAATTTTTTATCTAATATAAATTAGATAGTTAAGTTGCTAATTAATAGTTAAATAAAGATGTGTATTTCAGCTTAAATTAGGCAGTGATCAAAAAAAAAGTGAAATAAATTTATTTCATCAAAATATTAGGAAACAAAAAAGATGCATTCCAATATTTAAAATATCAAAATGCATCTTTAAAAGTTTTGGTTGACCTCTATTTCTTATTTTCAAGAAGGGCCATATAAAACCCATCGAATCCGCTTTCAGATGAAAGGATCTTTTGGTCCCTTATGAGTTTAAAGTTTTTTCCTTCTTCCCTGGCGAGGAATTTCTCTACCTGTCCCTGATTTTCTGAAGGCAAGATGGAGCACGTAGAATAGACCATTCTTCCGCCGGGTTTTACGATCCGGGAATACTGATCTAAAATTTCCGATTGGGTTTTTTTAATTTTTTCTATAAATTCCGGTTGCAATTTCCATTTTGCATCGGGATTTCTGCTTAAAACTCCAAGTCCGCTGCAGGGTGCATCAATTAGAACGCGATCTGCAGTTCCGTAAAGTTTCTTAACCACTTTGGTAGAATTTATTGCACGCGGATCGATGTTATGAGCACCGGCACGTTTAGCCCGGCGTTTTAATTCCTTTAATTTATTTTCGTAAATGTCTGTAGCGATTATCTGGCCTTTGTTTTCCATAAGTGCCGCGATATGCAAAGTTTTTCCTCCAGCTCCTGCACAAGTGTCTACCACCCGCATTCCCGGTTGAACTTCCAAATATTTTGCCACCAATTGGGAAGAGGCATCCTGAACTTCAAAATAACCTTTGCCAAAAGCTTCAGTTTTAAAAACATTGGTTCTTTCCGCCAATTGCAAAGCATCCGGAAAGCCTTTTAAGGGCTCAGTAGCAATATTTTCATCCTTTAGGATGCTGCGTAATTTATCTTTTGTGATCTTTAAAGTATTTGCCCTTAAAACTACAGGTGCCTGTTCATTTAAGGCGTGGATTTCTTTTTCCCAGATTTTCTCGCCCAATTCCTTAACGCACAATTCATCCATCCAGTCGGGAACAGATTCACGGTATTTTCTTATTTTGATAAGTTCATCAAATTTCCCTTTGATCCTTCTGGTTGGAGTTGGTTCAATTTGTTTCCAATCTGGCAGCGTAATTCCGCGCAAAATGGCCCAAACGGCAAACAGGCGGAATAAATTCTCACGGGAATAAGGAGCCTTTACATCGGCTATTTCAGAATAAAGACGTTTCCATCTAACTATTTCATAGGTAGTTTCAGCAATAAAACCGCGGTCGCGGGCACCCCAACGCTTGTCGCGTTTCAGTGTTCTTGCAATGACTTTGTCTGCATATTGATCTTCATTAAATATTTCAGAGAGAGCATCAATTGTCGCAAAGACTAAATTTCGGTATAAGCGCATAGTTTAATTTTAAAGTTGCAAAGGTACTCAAATTTGGCGCCGATTATTTTATATTTGTTTCAAATTTTTAGGATGAAAACTTTACTCTATTTGCC
>JBDNHN010000107.1:0-2442 GCA_041688725.1 Gillisia sp. | reverse complement strand
GGCACGTAGGCCCACAATCCATTTGATCCAGTTGACGGTAACCCGGAAATTGAGCAGATCGAAACATAGAAATTAGAACTAATTCAACTATAATTTAATTTTTAAATCAGGGGAATATGAACTCAATAACCGGGGAGTTATAAAATTACATTCAGGGTAATTTTGAGAACGTAATAGTTTTAAATTCTAATCTCTTATTTGATGTAAACTATCACATTTGGCACTACTATCCCTTGAATGTTTTTTTATTGAACGCTAAAAATTATGGATTGGTGGGGGAAACTAAATTACTTAATATTGAGGGGAAATAAGTAATTCTTTTTAAATGTAATAAAAAAAAGAAATGTTTCAATTTTTTTTGGTCGAATAAATCTGGCACTTAATCAAATTGTTTGTGGTTATTATCCTACTTTCTGAAAAATCAGCCAAAATAATGAAACTATTCCTGTTTTCTAAATTACACTAAAATCACTTGCATCAAGAATAAAATCAATTTTTATCCCTACTCAAAAGGATTTGCTCGAGATGTAATATGATGCCAGTATATTAAAATCTAGATTGATAAATAAATCAAGCTTAAATTTCCTCTGATAATCTATCCTTGCGGAAAAAGAGATGCGGCGAGCGGGTCTTGCAACAGGAACACTTTTATATTTGAGTCCATGTAAACGAATTTTTAAGACCATCTACATTTATAGATTAAAACCATAAAAGTAGACTGAAAGATATTTTTAATACACTAATTGACCTAAACTTCCCAATTCCAGGCTTAAAGAGTTTGGCTAGGAATTAATTTAAGATGTGCTTAAAATACTTCAAATTTTCAATTAGTACCTGCTAAAACGTTTGAGCCCATTTTTTCTCTTAAAACAGCCATATCATCACTTACCTTTCGATCCAGAATTTTGGCATAGTGCTGTGTAGTATGAAGATTCTTATGCCCAAGCATTTTACTTACACTTTCAATGGGAACACCGTTGGACAAAGTCACTGTAGTTGCAAACGTGTGCCGGGCCAGGTGAAAAGTTAGATTTTTATGAATACCACAAACATCTGCTATTTCCTTTAGATAAGCATTCATTTTTTGATTGCTAAGAACCGGCAACAGTCTTTTGATATTCACATCCGGATGTTCAACATATTTTTCTATAATAGCCTCAGCAGTTGGAAGAATTGGAATGCTGCTCCTAACTTTGGTTTTCGTTCTGTTCGTTTTAATCCATCTGTTACCATCTATCCCAATGACCACGTCATTTTCTGAGAGTTTCTTTACGTCAGCATAAGCCAAACCCGTATAACAACAGAAAATAAAAATGTCCTTGACCAGATCCAACCGTACATTATCCAAATCCTTTTCCATCATTAATTGTATCTCCTCCTTTGATAAAAATTCCCGATCAACAATTTTCAAAGTTCCTTTCCAGTTCAAAAAGGGATCTTTTTTGATCCATTCATTCGCGAAGGCTATGCGGATGATTTTTTTAAAATTGGTAATATATTTGATTGCTGAATTATGACCGCATTTCCTTTCTGTTTTGAGATAGTACTCCAATCCTGAAATAAATTTGTGATTAACTTCCTGAACGGGAATGTCGGAAATATTAAATTCTTTTTTGATATAATTCTCCACATGCATTTTTGTCGTCCTGTAACGCTCTGCTGTTCCTGCAGCAAAATCAAGGCCCACCAGCTTATTTACCTGATCATTGTGATCCTGAAAAATTTTCAAAACCATCATTTGATTTGACCCTTTTCCAAGATATGCATCCCGAAGCTGAACTGCAGTAACCATTTCACCCTTCCCAGTTAAACGTTGAAAGTGGGTATAAATATCATTCCTGACTTGAGCTATATACCTGTTCAGTGTATAAGCCTCAGGGGAAGTACCATTGACCAAACCTCCTGAGGTATTCCATATACTTAATTTAACCTTTCTATGAATACTTGCCTCAGCCCTATTTCCATCAATTGTTACCCGAAAATAAATATTGGACTTACCAGTCTTATCGACCTTAGTTCTTTTAATATAAAACAATATGGAAAGTGGGTTGTACATAACATTGAATTTAGTGACACCGAATGACTCCTAAATGTACAAAAAAGAAATAATAAAAAAACAGCTAACTTTAGGTTTTAAGAGGGTTTTAACTCCATTCGGTGTCACTTTTTCAAAAATAAAATTGACACCGAATCAGCACCTTTTACAATGTATTTAGATGATTTTAGATGATATCATCTAAAATGAAAAATCCCGTAAACAGTGATGTTTACGGGATTTTAGTAGGTTTTGATACCTATTTTGCGGAGAAAGAGGGATTCGAACCCCCGGAGGTGTGACCCTCAACAGTTTTCAAGACTGCCGCATTAAACCGCTCTGCCATTTCTCCTTTGCCTGTATCAAAGCAATGCTTTGCTTAGGCGGGTGCAAATATAACAAGGTTT
>JBDNHN010000106.1:0-2652 GCA_041688725.1 Gillisia sp. | reverse complement strand
TTCCATACCGGTGTAAAACTGTGAACAGAAAAATGAAGTACCTCCTCCCCTTTGGCAATAAGTTCCGAAATCTTTTTTTCAACCTCATATCGGTAAGGGAAATAAAAGGTTTCAATTAGTTCCATTTTTTCTTTGTCAGAAAGGTCTGTTGTAAATTCTGAAAATAATTTTGGATGGCCCTGAGAGCGGTTAATTTCAATAAGCAATCTGCTCATTGTGTTAGATTGGCTGAAAAGAGCCAGATTTGAAAGATGATAAAACAGATCAAGAGCGCCCAGATCCAAACCCCGATGGGAATTCAGGGCTTCCTGAGCATCCGCAAACAGCGGCAAATATTTTATCGGTATTTTATTGCCACCGTGTTCACAGGTGAGCACCAGTTTCATGGTTTAAAAAGTTTATTTTCGGCAAGACAGGTTCCCAATCTATTATAGACGCCCTTGAGATGTCCTTCTGAAAAATCATCTCCAACTGCCTCTAATATCCGGGTTGACAAACTGCCGTTTTCCAACAGGAATTCAATGCTTTTCTGGTGTTTAACTGAAATATTTTCCTGTTGCCTTTTATAAAGTTTTTCCCATATTTCTCCTGCACTACATTCCTCTTCAATATCAAACAAATTGAGATATCTCATATCTGTGATCACTGTGATTTCAGCGTCTTTAATTACGTTGTTAAAAATCGCGAACAATTCATCTTCATGCCAGGATTTTTGATCCTGGCATGAAACCAATTCTTCACTTACCAATAGTTTGAGTACTTCAATAATTAAAATCGCGATTGAAATATCGGCTTTGGGGCATTCCTGTATATCTATCACCCTGATCTCAATTGCATTTCTGTCAAATCTGGCAATAGCACCGCGGGAATTTAAGAAATGATGGTCCAGAATATTTTCAACATCGTGCGGCTTAATAGCCTTGTTGATAGGATCAAAAATATCCCGGTAATAATCTTTTTTGGTAAAAACCTGCTCGGGGATCACCTTTCCCGCCATTTCCGGGATTTCTTTCTGATTTGTTTTATATACATTCAGCCGGGCATCTTTAAAGCCTGTAGCTTCACCTTCAAAAATAGGTGAACTCGCGCTCAAAGAGGGAATTATTGGCAATAAAATACGGATTGCCGCGTGCAGTTTTTCAAATTCGGCATCGTCAAAAAACGGCAGATTGATGTGCATACTTTGCACATTGCTCCAACCGTGCCCCCTGCAATCAAAAATGCGGTTATACAGCGCGTAAATTTTGCTGTAATTGTGCAACCATAACTTCATTTCTGTATCGGGATGCATCAGAGGATGTGATGCTGAAGGCCATAATTTAGCATCCAACGGTTCTAAAAGTTTGTTTATTTCATTGATATTTTCAAAAAACAGTTCATCTAAATCTTCAAGATCATCTGTTGGGCCATTGGTTTTAAGTTCAACCACATGTGCTACCAACTCATTGCTCCATTCAATTTTTCCATTTTCGATATCCGATGTGATAGCCCCGCTTTTAGCTATCATTAACTGATCGACAATTGGAGCGACTTTGAGATCTGAATTTCTAACCAACATATATTCCAGTTCAATGCCAAAAACTTCAAAAAGGTGATAACTCATAGTTGCTTTTTTTCCAAACGGTTTTTTAATGCCGATAAAATATCGATATAAACCTGATCTCCATAAAACCGGTCTTCAACCCCAAAATCGATATTGGGATTGTCGTTGATCTCAATTACTAATGGCTTTCCGTTGACCTCTTTTACATCAATTCCATATAAACCCTTCCCCATCAATCTTGCCGATTTAAGGGCGACACTTAAAATCTCTTTAGGTACTTCTTCTATTGGAAGGCAATCTGCATTGCCATCCTGATCGTCTACATTTTTTGCGTCCCAGTTGTAAATTTGCCAATGGCCTTTTGCCATATAATACCGGCAGGCAAAAATTGGACGGTCATCTAGGATCCCTATACGCCAGTCGTATTCAGAAAAGGTGAATTCCTGGGCAATAATAAGTTCAGATTTTTTTAACATCATATTTACCAATTCCTGAAACTCATCTTCAGTTTCGGCCTTTTTAACTCCAAAAGAAAAAGTGGAATCAGGCGATTTTAAAACACAAGGCAAACCGGTGATCTTTAAAACTTCATCCTTATTATGCTTATGTACAATCACAGTTTTTGGAGTTGGAATATTCGCATTTTGCAAAGCTTCAGCCATAAAAACCTTATTACAGCATTTTAAAATGGCATCGGGATAATCTACCAGGGCGATATCTTCCTGCTGGGCCTTCCGCGTAAAAGCATAGGCTTCATTATTCACTTCCGTGCTCTGGCGGATAAACAGCGCATCAAAAGCAGAAAGCCTGGAAAGATCTTTCGGAGAAAGAATCTCCACATAAAAATTCATTTTTTCGGCTAAATCCACAAATTTCTTTATGGCTTTGACATTGCTTGGCGGGGCAGGGTCGTTGGTTTGCACCAATATGGCAAGATCGTAATGAGCGGTATTTTGTTTAGGAGTATCGTATCGTTTTTTCGTAAAGTATTGGGAAGCAAAATAATGCATGCTCTCTTTATGTTCTTGTGGAATTTCAGATTCTGATATGGCCCTGATGTTCTTAATGTTCCATTTAGTTGTAAAATTGAATTTTACACGCAAGAAGGG
>JBDNHN010000105.1:0-2068 GCA_041688725.1 Gillisia sp. | reverse complement strand
CCATTTTGAATTCGCTGTACGATCCCTTCCACAGATTTATGCTCATTGTGCATATGATGACTGCGCATGGGGGTATTTATTTCAAAATATTTGAGTAATTTCCCGCTGTTTCGGGTATCTTCCGCCAGGATAAGATCAACCTCTTTTAAAACCCTGATGGCCCTAAAAGTCATATCTTCAAGATTTCCAATAGGTGTGGGTACCAAATACAATTTAGCCATAGGAAGTTTAATTTTTTTGGAAAGGATCTATATGTTGAATTTGTTTTCCACCAATTCCATAAATTTTTTCTCGAATTCTTCTTTTCCAACCCAATTTTTATAATCGGGTTTTACAACCAAACGGATAAATTTTCTTGATTCTTCTATGGAGCTAAAGGTATTCAACTGGGAAACTACACGGTTATAATCTGCGGCTTTCCCATCAAACAAGTGACGTATAAATGCCAATCGTTCGTTTAACCCGATGTTGATCCCCTTCTTCAAACGGTCGTTTACAGATCGCGGCCGTTCCTTGTCCTGTTGTTTAACAGGTTGAAAATTGGGTAAATTATCATAATCCACTCCAATGTCTCTAAAATCTTTTTTATTGTTTTCAGAAGTGCTTTCAGATTTTTTTACCGCTCCGTTTGTAGAGATTATCTTGTCGACAATAAAATCTACTTCTTGAGTTTCGGGCGGCATTTGTGCCACTATATCTTTTATTTTTTCAGTATTAGGCTCTATGATGGATTCTGAATCGTTAAACTCTGTTCCATCCGGCAAATACTCATCCTTTTCCTTCACCGCTTTTACAATTTCCTGTTTTTCGGAAGCATAAGATTCCTTCAGGTTTATTGTTTCAGTTTTAATTTCTTCAAACTTAACTTCCGTTTTTGAAGAAGTTTGAACAGAGAAAGAAGCGAGATTTTCTTCGGTAAAATCCAAAATGGTCAGTTTTTCATAAAGATCCTTAGCTTTCAGCTTCAACGCTGATGCCGAATTTTGGTCAGTAATTTGAAGTATTTTAGTTGCCAGTTCTTTTAATTCGGCAAGCAATTTATTTTTCATCTCGAATTTTATTTAAGTTAAGAAGATTCAATGAAACTTTAACTGCAAAAATTTCACCAGTTTTAATTACTGTCACTTTGATCTTTTCTTTAAATTTTTACAAATTTAAAGAACCTACCCGTTGAGGGGGTTGTATTTTGCATAAATTTGTTCCAACTTTATGCAAAATAGGTGCTTTTCCTATTCAGCATTGAAAATTACAAAATGTTTCTCGAAAATACAGTAAATCACAAAGAGCAATTTGGCTGGATTGAGGTAATCTGCGGTTCCATGTTTTCCGGAAAAACCGAAGAACTCATCCGCAGGCTAAAAAGAGCCCAATTTGCCAAACAAAAGGTTGAAATCTTTAAACCTGCCATAGATAAGCGTTACCACGATGAAATGGTAGTCTCTCATGACGCCAATCAAATTCGCTCTACCCCTGTTCCATCTGCGGCCACCATCCGTTTATTGGCAGACGGTTGCGACGTTGTTGGTGTTGATGAGGCTCAATTTTTTGATGATGAGATTGTAACGGTTTGTAATGATCTGGCAAATAGCGGGATCCGGGTAATAGTTGCCGGCCTGGATATGGATTTTAAGGGAAATCCCTTTGGCCCGATGCCAAATTTAATGGCTACTGCGGAATATGTCACCAAAGTACACGCTGTTTGTACCCGCACAGGTAACCTTGCACAATACAGTTACAGAAAATCCGGCAATAACGATCTCGTATTCCTGGGAGAAAATGAAGAGTATGAACCACTTAGCCGTGGTGCTTACTACAAGGCAATGCTCAGGGAACGTGTAAAAAACTATCCTGTTAAAGATGCAGAAACCATAATACCCAACAAAAAAACCGAATGATTCAAAAAACACGGGAAACCGTTCTGGAAATAGATTTAGGTGCCCTGGCACATAATTACCGCAGCCTGCGATCCAAGATTGGCAACGATGTTAAGATGATGGGCGTGGTAAAAGCGTATGCTTATGGAAGTGAAGCGACTGAGATCGTAAAAAAATTAAGTCAGCTGGGAATG
>JBDNHN010000583.1:0-2277 GCA_041688725.1 Gillisia sp. | reverse complement strand
TAACGAAGAAAACAATTTCTCACTTACCCGCTTTGAATCGATGCTGAAAACAAACGATGTGTTGTTTTTTGATTCAGAAGAATTTGAGGATATCATAAACCATTATTTAGAAAATGGAAAGATAACACTGGCTAAAAAAGCAGTGAAATTGGGGTTGGCGCAACATCCAACTTCTATAAACCTGAAACTTTACAAGGTTGAAATCCTTATTTTTGAAGATAAACTGGACGTGGCGGATGGCCTTCTCAATGAATTATACGACCTGGAAGCCTCCAATGAGGAAATTTTCATCCAAAAGGCGAATATTTTCTCCAAACGGGACGATCATCAAAAAGCGATAGAAATGCTGCAACTTGCCCTCGAGATAACTCTGGACGAGGCAGATGTACAATCCTTATTGGGGATGGAATATTTATTCATGGAAGATTTTGAGAATGCCAAATTGAGTTTTATGAAATGTTTGGAGGCAGATGCAGAAGATTATTCTGCTTTGTACAACATTATGTATTGTTTTGACTTTTTGGAACAAAATGAACAGGCCATAGATTACCTCAATCTGTTTCTTGATAAAAATCCGTATTGTGAGGTGGCCTGGCACCAGATAGGAAAACAATATTTTGATTTAAAACAGTATGACAAAGCTCTAATGGCTTTCGATTATGCGATTATAAGCGATGATTATTTTATTGGCGCATATCTTGAAAAAGGTAAGGTTCTTGAAAAATTAGGCCGATATTTTGAAGCCATCGAAAATTATAAAACAACCCTCGATTTAGACGATCCAACTTCCTTTGCTTATTTGCGCATGGGAAAATGCTGTGAAAAATTAGGACTGAAAGACTTGGCCCTGGAGTATTATTTAAAAACAGTCCATGAAGATCCGTTATTGGATAAAGGCTGGATCGCTATTACCGATTTTTATTTCAAAAAAGGCAATTTAAAAAAAGCCTTATTCTATATCAATAAAGCAATCAATATTGATGAGGAAAATGTGCTTTATTGGAAACGCTTTGCTAAAATAAACAACAGGTTAAGTTTATACGAAGAAGCAGACCGGGGCTATCAAAAAGCCATCGAGCTGGGAAATTATGAATTGGAAACCTGGATTAGACGCTGTGATATCCTTATTAATTTAGGAGAGTTTGAAACCGCTATTCAAAATTTATTGCAAGCCCTGGAATTTTATCCGGAAACTGCCGAAGTAGAATACAGGCTTGCCGGATTATATTTCAATTTAAATGAAGGTGACAAAGGTTATTTTCATTTAAACAACGGTTTAAAGATCGATTCTGAATATTACATCATAATAGAAGAACTTTTTCCTAATATTTTCAGTCGTAAAAGCGTCAAGGAAATTATCAACTCTTATCTTAAAGCCTCCTGACATTTAATTACATTTGGCCAGAATAATTAATAATTAGGAATGCAGCGAAGCTTAAAAGATTATTTGATAATTACACTCAAAGGCTTGGCTATGGGTGCCGCGGATGTAGTTCCTGGCGTATCCGGAGGTACTATTGCCTTTATAACAGGAATTTACAAGGAACTTATCGGGACGATAAGCGGTGTGGACCTTACTTTGATAAAAGTCTGGAAGGAAATGGGTTTTAAGGCGATGTGGAAACAGATGAACGGCTCGTTTCTCCTTGCCCTTATGACCGGAATTTTAATAAGTATTTTTTCTTTAATGCGACTTATGAACTATTTTCTGGAGGAGTATCCCGTTCTTATCTGGTCCTTCTTCTTTGGTCTAATCCTCGCCAGCGTATGGTTTGTAGCCAAACAAATTCCAAAATGGAATTTTAAAGTTGTCCTGGCCCTTGTAATAGGTGCCGCAATCGCTTTTTATATTATTTCGCTTCCCCCCTTGGGAAATACAATCACTAGCAATTGGTTCTTGTTTATGGCAGGAGCAATAGCTGTATGCGCTATGATCCTTCCCGGAATATCCGGTGCATTTATTCTCGTATTGCTTGGTGCATATAAAACAATAACAGAAGCTGCGCATAATTTTGATTTTAAAACCCTTGCAATAGTGGCAGTAGGAGCCGTTTTTGGCCTCCTCTCTTTTTCCAAAATATTAAAATGGTTATTTGATCATCACAGCACAACTACTCTGGCGGTGCTAACTGGATTTATCGCGGGATCTTTAAATAAAATATGGCCCTGGAAGAATGTTTTAGAAACCGCTCAATTTGGAGAAAAGATTATTGTACTTCGCGAAGTTTCGGTTTTACCTGGAAATTTTGAAGGCAATCCTCATTTGTTCCCTGCTGT
>JBDNHN010000104.1:0-9401 GCA_041688725.1 Gillisia sp. | reverse complement strand
TATAGACTATATCAAAAACGTCTTCTTTGTTAATTTGTTCTTCAAAATAACTTATAAATATTTTTATTTCAGAAGAAAATGCTTCGGTTTTTCCATCAGTTGAATTTTCAAAACCTTCATTTATGGCTGAGATCATTTTGTTACTGGTAATAAGATTAGATACAATGTGAAGTTTAATTGCTTCGGGAATATTGCCGTTCACAATCTCATTGGCATCTGAAGATTTTGAGGGTAAATAAAGTGCCCCAGCATACATATCCATCCAATATTTTTCTCTTACCCCTGCTCCGTTTAATATTAATTTTTCACCTTCAAAGCTAACTGTATTAGGCAAGGTTGCTCCACCGGCTTTTGTTTGAGCGGGAGCCGAGGCGAAAATTGTGATCGCAAATAATAATAAGAATGCATTTTTCATAATAGTTTGTTTTTGTTAATTTATATGTAATCCTTTTTTCATTTTAATTAAACATGCATTTAATTCAAAACCCAGCAACAGTATATTTGAATTTAACCAAATATAGATCATTAAGACCAAAAGCGCTCCAATGGAGCCATACAATTCGTTATACTGAGAAAAATTTTCTATATATAAACCAAAAAGATAGGTTGTAAGCAAAATAAGCAGGGTTGTAAATAGAGCTCCTATTGAAAAAAAATTGGACTGTTTCCCTTCCTTGGTTCCAAAATAATACAATGTTGAGACTATTATGAAAATTAACAGAATGAACACCGCATATTTTACCAACATTGCCGAGAAACTCTTTTCAATAAAAATGCCTATTTCACTTAAATCATCCACTGCATAGGTCAAATAAACCATTAGTATCACAGTTATGAGCAACAATAATGCCATGAAAATAGACATTCCGACGGCTACCACGTATTGCTTTATTATAGATCTATTGGCATTTGTGTGATATGAAAATTCAAATCCTGTAAAAATTGCGTTTACACCATTGGTCATCAAAAATATAGATAAAACAAAAGCAAAAGAGAGAAGACCTCCACGGGGGGTGTTGGCAATATCCAAAAAAATATCATTAAAAAATTCGGAAGTGGTTGGCGGCAAAAGAGAATCCATAAATACCAGGAACTGCAATTGGAAATCGTCTATAAAATTTATGTAGGGAATTAAATTAAGCACAAAGAGCAAAAATGGAAATAAGGCCATAAAAAAGCTAAAAGCGATCGCACTTGCCCTGGTAGAAAAAGTTCCCTTTATGATCCCCCCCGAATAAATTTCCCATAGATCATAAGCAGTTAACCCATTTAAGCCGGGCAGTATGATTTTACTTGTCATCCGTTCCCAGGCATCCGATATATTTTTTAAAATGGATATTACTGTTCTTTCAATATGCATATATTACACAGCTTTTAAACTTAGGTCCATATTATAAATCGAATGTGTCAATGCCCCACTGGAGATGAAATCTACCCCACATTCGGCATATTTTCTCAAGGTATCAATGGTAATTCCGCCGCTGGATTCGGTTAAACATTTATTATTTATTAGTTGAACTGCTACTTTTGTTTCTTCAAAACTGAAATTATCTATTAAAATACGATAAATTCCTTCAGCTTTCAAAATTTCCCTAATCTCGGTTAGATTCCTGGCTTCTACAATAATCTTTAGATCCAGGTTGTTCTCCTTTAAATATTGTTTGGTTTTATTGATTGCCGGTGTAATTCCTCCAGCGAAATCTATATGATTGTCTTTCAGCATAATCATATCAAATAATCCGAATCGATGATTTTCTCCGCCTCCAATTTTTACCGCCCATTTTTCCAATGCCCGAATTCCCGGGGTGGTTTTCCGAGTATCCAGGATTTTAGTTTTGGTACCTTCCAGTTTCTTTACAAATTCCTGAGTTTTGGTTGCAATGGCACTCATTCTCTGCATAGCATTTAATACCAGTCTTTCTGTCTTTAAAATAGATTGGGAAGAACCTTCCACATAAAAAACAATGTCTTTTTTCTTAACTAAACTCCCGTCCTTTATCAAAATCTCCACTTTAAGGTCTTTGTCTACATATTCAAAAACCCGTTTTGCAAATTCAACTCCGGCAATGATCCCATTATCTTTAACCAGCAATTTTGCCTTGCCATGCGCAGCCTCTGGAATACAGGCCAAAGAACTGTGATCACCTTCGCCAACATCTTCCCGGATGGCATTGCTTATAATTAATTCAATTTCCTTTTCAAATTGTGCCTGTGAGATCATTTCAATGGTTATTTTTGTAAATGTAGCAAAGTAAAAGTTATAAATAAATGACCATAAAATTACTAGGAATTGGAAAAACTGATGATCCAGCCCTTCAAAATTTAACCGAAGTTTACATAAACCGGCTTCAGTTTTACAATAAATTTAAATTTGAACTGATCCCCGATATTAAAAAAGCTAAAAATTTAAATGAAAATCAACAAAAACAAAAAGAAGGTGAACTCATCTTGAACAAGTTAATTGCCTCAGATTTTGTGGTGCTTTTGGATGAAGGCGGAAAACAATTTGCTTCTGAAGCCTTTTCAGAATATATTCAGAAAAGGCTGAACAGTGGATTAAAGCAACTTGTATTTGTTATTGGTGGGCCTTATGGATTTTCTGATGCCGTTTATACTCGTGCCGATTCGACTATTTCTTTATCAAAAATGACCTTTTCCCATCAAATGGTTCGTTTATTTTTTACTGAACAGCTCTACCGGGCCTTTACTATTTTGAGAAATGAGCCATATCACCATCGTTAATATTTAAAAATTCAATTGAATAAAACATCTATTAGAATAAAGTTTCTCACACAATGAAATTTGTTTATTCGTTGATCTGTTTAATTGTTTAGTTAGTCATCCTGAACGATAAACTCTAAAAAATTGCTCGTTCAGCATGACAAAAAAAAGGAAATGTCTCGCTGCTATTTTTAATATCCTCGAACCTAAAAGCGTTAGGGATTGCAGCGGTAGCTTTTAAAAATGGCTTTTTCATTTTTAAAACTACAAGCGTAAAGCCCGACCCGACCGCAGGGAGGGAAACGCCCAAAAGCTCATTAAGGATTGGATTTAAATGAAACATTGATTCTTTCAGATTGACAAAAAAACTATTGATATGTCATGCTGGACGCATTGAAGAATCCCGCTCACTCATGAGACGAATCATAAATAAAATACCATGACTAATAAGCTTGTCACACAAAGAAATAATTATAGGGATAATACATCAAACAAAAAGCAATAAATATAAACAGATGAAACTAGTATTTGCAACTCACAATAAAAACAAGTTAATAGAGGTACAGGCTTTATTGCCCGATTCTTTTCAATTAATATCCCTGGATGAACTAGGGTGTTTTACAGAAATCCCCGAAACAGCAGAAACTATTGAAGGAAATGCGGTCTTAAAAGCCGATTTTGTTACGCAAAGATATATTTTAGATTGCTTTGCCGATGATACTGGCCTTGAAGTGGAAGCCCTAAACGGAAAACCGGGAGTATATTCTGCCCGCTATGCAGGAGAAGAAAAAAACGATGAAGCAAACATACAAAAGTTGTTAAATGAGTTGGAGGGAAATGCCAACCGCAATGCACAATTTAAAACGGTGATCGCTCTAAATTTAAATGATCGCCAATATATGTTTCCAGGAATTTGCAAGGGGAGAATTACCGGAGAAAAAAGAGGAACCGGTGGTTTTGGATATGACGCTGTTTTTCAGCCAGATGGAAGCGAGAAAACTTTTTCCGAAATGAATTTAGAAGAAAAATCGGCTATAAGCCACAGAGGCATGGCTTTTCGGGATTTAATTGATTTTCTCTCGAATTAACTGGCTTTCAATCATTTAAAAAATTCTTCAATAAGCTGTAAACTAATGACTACCTTTGCAACTTATTAAAATTTTATATGGATAAATTTGAACAATTAGGGTTAAATCCTGCCATTCTTAAAGCGGTCGAAGATATGGGCTTTACAAGCCCAAGTGAGGTACAGGAAAAAGCAATCCCTATTCTATTGGAAGAAGACACCGATATGGTGGCACTTGCACAAACCGGAACAGGGAAAACAGCTGCTTTTGGTTTCCCGCTCATTCAAAAGATCACTGCTAAAAGTAAACACACGCAAGGTTTAATTCTTTCCCCAACTAGGGAATTGTGTATGCAAATTACCAACGAGCTTAAAAACTATTCAAAACATATTCAGGGATTGCACACTGTGGCAATTTATGGAGGTGCGAGTATTACAGAACAAGCTCGTGAGATCAAGCGGGGAGCACAAATTATTGTGGCAACTCCCGGGAGAATGCAAGATATGATCAACCGTAAATTGGTGGATATTTCAAAAATTGAATATTGCGTATTGGATGAAGCCGATGAAATGTTGAATATGGGCTTTTTTGAAGATATTACTGCCATTTTATCGCATACACCTAAAGAAAAGAGCACCTGGTTGTTTTCAGCCACGATGCCAAAAGAGGTTTCTACCATCGCCAAAAAATTTATGCGTACTCCGGTTGAAATTACCGTTGGTACTAAAAACCAGGGAACATCTACCGTATCACATGAATATTACCTGATTAACTCAAGGGACCGTTATTCTGCCCTTAAACGTCTGGCTGATGCCAATCCCGATATCTTTTCGGTTATTTTTTGCCGGACAAAACGCGATACGCAAAAAGTTGCTGAACAACTTATTGATGACGGATACAACGCGGCGGCAATTCACGGCGATTTAAGCCAAGGACAGCGCGATATGGTAATGAAAAGTTTCAGGAACCGTCAAATACAAATGCTCGTTGCTACAGATGTTGCGGCACGTGGAATTGACGTTGACGATATTACTCACGTTATCAATTACCAACTGCCGGATGAAATAGAGATCTATACTCACCGAAGCGGAAGAACCGGTAGGGCAGGAAAAAGTGGAGTATCTATGGTATTAGTCTCCAAAAGTGAAGTTCGGAAGATAAAAGGTATTGAACGCAACATCAAACAGACGTTTGAACATAAAGATATTCCAGATGGAAAGGAAATTTGCAGCATTCAGCTTTTTCATCTTGCAAACGATATTAAGGACACAAAGATAAACCAGGATATAGAACCTTATTTACCAAGTATTGAAGAGGTTTTGAAAGATTTTTCTAAAGAAGAGATAATTCAAAAAGTATTTTCAGTTGAATTTACAAGGTTCTATAATTACTACAAAAATTCAACGAATTTAAATTCCAAAGTATCCAATACCCGTGACGAAAGGCATACCGGTGGTGGAGACAGCACACGTTATTTCATAAACGTAGGAACAAAAGACGATTTTGATTGGATGACCCTTAAGGATTTCTTAAAGGCCACTCTGGATCTTGGAAGAGACGATGTTTCAAGAGTTGATGTAAAAGAGAGCTTTTCTTTTTTCAATACAGATTCTTCATTAAGCGAGAAAGTAATTTCAACTTTTCAGGATTTCCAACATAAGGGAAGACGCATTAGCGTAGAAATTTCTCAGGATAGCGGCGGAGGCGGACGTTCTTCTGGACGCAAACGAAATGATCGTGGCGACAGAGGAGATCGAGGAGATTTCAAATCTAAAGGACCTCACAGGTCTTCAGAATCCAGTGGACGAAGAAGATCCGGAGCTAGTGAAGGAGGCGAAAACAAAACTTCAGGCAAAGGAGGAAGCAGGAAAAAAAATATAGAAAGCTCTGTGAACAGAAGAAAATTAAGACGTTCATAGAAAAATAAGGCAAGGGAATTAGTTTGGTACAATTTTTACTATACTAATTTCCCATTGCATACAACTTTATGAAATTACTTATATCCCTTACATTTATATTATTCATTGGTTTTAGCGGATTTTCCCAGAATCAAGACATCGTAACCGGAAAGGTTTTAAACGCTTCCAACGATCTCCCTCTGGAAAGAGTTAACATTGTGAATTTAAACCAGGTTAAAGGTGCAACAACTGACAATTCGGGAGATTTTGAAATAGTTGCCACTGTTAATGACACCTTGTATTTTTCTTATTTGGGTTTTAGAACAATCCAGGTAAGAGTTACCAACGACTGGTTGAAATATGGAGTAGTGAAGGTGAAAATGACTGAACTCGGAATCGCTTTGGAAGAAGTCGTGATAAAACCGATTCAATTGACGGGGTATCTGGAAATTGACGCCAAAAACATTCCAATCTATGAAAATTACCGATATAGCATTTCCGGGCTAAATTCCGCTTATGAAGGTGGGGATTATTCCCCCAATGCAACAGCCAAAGCACTTGGAGCTATATTTAATCCTGCAGATGCGCTCTATAATCTCTTTGGAAATAATCCAAAACAAATGCGAAAGCTTCGCAAAATGAAGGATGATGATGAAATCAGGAATTTGCTGCTAACAAAATTTGACCGGCAAACATTAGCTGCTGTGCTTCAAATGAATCAGGTTGATATAGATGAGATACTTGCAAGATGCAATTATTCTAAAGATTTTATTCGCAGTGCGAACGATCTTCAAATTCTGGATGCAATAAATGGTTGTTATGAGGAATATAAAGTGCTGAAAAGGAATTAAGCTGAAGCAGTAGATCAAATAAATATTTTCTTTGTAATTATGGTCACTCTAATTGTAAATACAAATATTAGATTAAAAAACATCAGAAACCAGATCAAAAAGAACCTTTAGTGTATCATAAAACATTGATTTCTTTGGATTTATACTTAGCCTCCAATATTGTTTTCAAATTTTTTAACCCCAATTCCAATTCTTTGCCATAAGCATTATCAACAGGTTGGATAAGGGCAAGTACTGAAAAAGGAAAGGCCAGGTATCCTTTTATTCCCCAAACCATTTTGGTCTTGTTATCATCAATTTCCTTTAAACCTTTATATTCCAGCAAAATCATTCTAAAGGGTTTTACAACTGAAATTTTTGTTTCAATAATTTTTCCCTGCTGTAATTTTGTTATATTTTGAGTGCCTTCATAAAATCTTTTATGTCCTTTCCAATATAAAAAGGCATCTATTTTTCCATCTTCTCCTTTATATTTTAAAATACCATCATAATTATCAGCAAACCAGGGCATCCATAATTGTTCTTTCTTTAACTGCCTCACCATATTAAATACTTCTTCCTTTGGGCAGTTTATAATCACAGTCCTACTTATTTCAAATTCCTTTTTTGCGGCGGCATGCAGAAATGCTATAAAAGTAATTATGCCGATGATGATATAAAAAATTAATGTCATAGAAACCTTTTTAGCAATTAGATTATAAAACTACCTATTATCCTGAAACTTATTGACTAGTTGGTCAAAATTTTTGAAACTTTTACTCAACCATTCAAATTTAATTGCATTTTTTTCATTCTCCGTTAATTCCCAGTTTAAATTGCTGCTTCTTAGTTTCTGGGTAATATCCTGAAGAATAACTGCCGCTGAAACCGAAATATTCAGGCTTTCGGTAAATCCTGTCATCGGGATTTTTATAAACTTATCGGCTTGATCAATTATTTCTTCTGAAAGCCCATTTATTTCAGTTCCAAAGAAAATTGCGGAGGGTTTTGAAATATCGAAATCTGCCAACATCCCGGCATCATGATGAGGTGATGAAGCCACAATTTGATATCCTTTCTCACGCAAATTTTGAATGCATTCTTCACTGCGCTGATACCTGTTTAGTGTGACCCACTTTTGAGCTCCCATTGCAATTTCACGGTCAATCTTTTTTAGGTTCCTCTCCTCGATCACATGGATGTTTTGAATTCCAAAAACATCACAGCTCCTCATAACAGCACTGGTGTTGTGCAATTGATAAACATCTTCGGTGACCACCGTAAAATGATTGGTCCTTTGCCGGACCACCTTATCAAACAAAGCTTTTCTCGCAGGAGTAAGTAAATCTTCTAAAAATGTAATCAATTCAGGGTCGGTCATCTAATCTTTTATTTATAAATATTGAGATTTAAATTTTTAAAAAATAAAAAGGCTGTCCAAATATTACAATTTGGACAGCCTTATATTTAACTAAAAACACCTGTATTATTTTTCAAAGGTTTTTAAAGTTTTAATTATGATCGCAACACAATCCATTAGTTCTTCCTTGTTCATCACCAAAGGTGGCGCAAAACGTATGATATTACCATGGGTAGGTTTGGCGAGCAACCCGTTTTCTTTTAAGGCCATGCAAATATCCCAGGCAGTTGTACTTTCTTCAGGTTCATTGATCACTATTGCATTGAGCAGTCCCCTGCCTCTAACCAATTTTACAATCCCGCTTTTTTCTATGTACTTGTTTAATTCGTCCCTGAATAATTTTCCCATTTTTCTTGCATTCTGGGCAAGCTTTTCGTCTTTCACTACCTCTAAAGATGCAAAAGCAACGGCTGCCGCAATGGGATTACCGCCAAAAGTGGATCCGTGTTGACCTGGTTTTATAACATTCATAATTTCATCGTCAGCCAAAACTGCAGATACAGGATAATTCCCACCAGAAAGGGCTTTTCCTAAAATTAAAAGATCCGGTCTGATATAAGATTCCTGGCGTTCACAGTGACCTTCACAAGTACAGTTACCACAAACAGCAAGCAAAGCACCTGTTCTGGCAATTCCGGTTTGAATTTCATCTGCGACAAAAAGCACATTATGCTTATTGCACAAAGCTTTTACCTTTTTCATATAATCATCTGCAGGAGTATAAACACCAGCTTCTCCCTGAATGGGTTCTACAAGAAATCCTGCTACATTTTTATTATCCTTAAGGGCATTTTCCAATGCTTCAATATCATCATAAGGAATTTTTATAAACCCGGGAGTGTAAGGTCCAAAGTTTTTGCGGGCATTTTCATCATTGGAAAAGGAAATTACGGTGGTAGTCCTTCCATGAAAATTGTTTTCACAAACTATAATCTGTGCTTCCTGCTCAGCAACTCCTTTTTTCTCATAAGCCCATTTTCGGGTAATTTTAATTGCAGTTTCTACTGCTTCTGCCCCGGTATTCATAGGCAGTAATTTGTCGAATTTAAAATACTCAGTGGCATATTTTTCAAAAGGTCCCAATATATCGTTGTGAAAAGCCCTGGAAGTAAGTGCAAGAGTAGAAGCCTGATCTGTCATCGCCTTTACGATCTTTGGATGGCAATGTCCCTGGTTCACCGCAGAATAAGAAGATAGAAAGTCGTAATATTTTTTATCTTCCACATCCCAAACATGTACACCTTCTCCCCTTTTCAATACCACCGGCAAAGGATGATAATTATGGGCTCCATGTTTTTCTTCCAATTTAATTGCCTGATCCGGAGATGTAATTTTTTCTAATCTCATTTCAAATGTTTTAATAATTATTTATTACAATTCCTTCTTTGAAGTTTCTAAAAAATTGGTCGAGCAGAAGGAGAGAAATCATCCAAATGCAAACATGCGCAAATTACTAAATGTTATC
>JBDNHN010000582.1:0-2592 GCA_041688725.1 Gillisia sp. | reverse complement strand
TTTATAGGCTTTAAGGCCCAAAGGTCCTTCGGTTTCTTTTTCGTAAACACTATAAAATAATGGAGGAGGAAAACCGCTAAGCAATTGTAAGTTAGCAAAACTGGTATTGGTAAGCCCAGGAAACAAATACAGCACAAATAGAAACGTTAGCGTCCCAAGTCCGAATCGGGTCTTGCTTATTTTCTTTTTAGGTCCGTCGTGAGGGAATCGGATTAATCCGAATAAATACAGTGCCAGACCAAGTGCGATCACGATCCAGATCCCTATAAAAATTTCGCGTTTTAAAATTCCCCAATGTTCAACAAGGTCGGCATTGGACAAAAATTTGAAGGCTAAACCTAATTCAACAAAGCCTAAGACAACTTTTACGGTATTGAGCCAGCCTCCGCTTTTGGGAAGTGAATTTAGCCAATTTGGGAATAAGGCAAATAAGGCAAATGGCAATGCCAGCGCAAGTCCAAATCCGCCCATTCCAAAGGACAATTGCGTTGCACCTCCGTCACTGCTTAAAGATCCTCCCAATAAGGAGCCCAAAATTGGACCGGTACAGGAGAAGGAAACAATAGCCAAAGTTAAAGCCATAAAAAAGATACCCACGACCCCACCAATACTTGAAGCTTTATCGTCCATTCTATTGCTCCAGGAACTTGGCAAGGTGATCTCATAATACCCAAAAAACGAAAAAGCAAAAATGATGAAAATGATAAAGAAAATGACATTAAGAGTCACATTGGTGGAAATATTATTCAAAATTTCCGGCGAAAGGCTGTCCAATAAATGAAAGGGCAAACTGAGCAACAAATAGATTAAAAATATAAACACTCCATATAAGACAGCATTGACCAAGCCTTTTTTAGGAGTTTTTGCCCCCTTGGTAAAAAAGGAAACAGTAAGCGGGATCATAGGAAAAACGCAGGGAGTTAGCAAAGCGATCAGTCCGCCAACAAAACCTAAAAGAAAAATAGTCCAAAAATTGTTTCCTTCTTCCTCTATTGACTGATAGTTTTCCCAACCTTGAATTGAAATATTCAAAGCCTCGGTTTTTTCAATATCAAGCGGGCTTACATCGGCATTTGCATAAGCTTTTGTGACTTTGTTGCTGTTTGCAGAAATCTGAAAAGGAACGATATCGGGAGGTAAACATTTCTCATCATTACATACCATAAATTCCACCTCAACTTCAATTATGGCATCCGGGTCCAAAATTTTCAGGGATTGGACAAAAACAGCTTCATTTTTAAAGTATTTGATATCCATCCCAAAAACTTCATCATAAACCGCGGGGATTTCAGGTTCTGAAGTTTTACCTATTAACTCATAATTTTCCTGAGAAGGACTGAAAATAAAAGTGGTGGGGATAGGACCATCCTCGCCAACTTCCTGGGAATAAAGATGCCAGCCTTTTTTAAGTTTTGCTGTGAAGACAAGATTATAAATACTATCGTTTTGCTTATCCAAACTCGCATCCCAGGTAATTGGATCTTCGATCTTATTTTCTTTATCTGAAGAGCTGAATACCTGGGCCTGAGTGGTAAAAAATGTAGCTAAAAAAAAGACCGAGATCAATAAATACTTCATAGGGAATAGGTGATTTTTATAATTTTTTGTGAAGGATCTGTAATTGCAAAACGGGCATCTGCCCGATGGTTTACTACCCAAATGATCTTATCTTCAG
The DNA here is from genome assembly GCA_041688725.1 of Gillisia sp. Taxonomy (GTDB): domain Bacteria; phylum Bacteroidota; class Bacteroidia; order Flavobacteriales; family Flavobacteriaceae; genus Gillisia. The sequence goes on along the minus strand of JBDNHN010000582.1, from coordinate 917 downwards.
AACAAAGCAACCAAGTATTTTCTTTCTCCGGCAAAGATAATTTTTTATCCATGAAGAAGTCGCTTAACTTTTTCTTTCCTTTCATTCCAAAGGGATAAAAAACATCCCCTTCCTGCCATTTTCTCAAGGTTAAAGGATATTTTAAGTTTTCCTTGGCCACATAAATACAATTCGTCGGGGTATCTGAAATATTTTCGACTTCATTTAAGGTAAAAGTTCCAATTGGCAGCATTCCAATTTCTTCACCTTCAGAAATGCTGTAAACTTCATTTTCCTTATTTACCGGTTTCTCCGTAAGAATTAGAAATTCCCGATCTTTGATCAATCTGTGCGTTTCAGAAAAAACCATTTTTCCCGGTTGTGCTTCCAAAAGATGATTCACATCATCCCATTCCGTAAATCCGAAGAATTTCAATAATTGATATAAAACTGCTTTGGGATTGGGTGTTTTTTTTAAATATTCAATTTTAAATTGGTAGCCATAATTTGTCTTTGAAACAATTTCAGGATATAGCAATCCTATATAATCTTCAACTAAATCAAAACTCTCATTTAGATGAATCTGGGTTTTAGCAAAACCTTCCAGGAACTGTGGATTTATCTCCTCCATTACCGGAATAATTTGATGCCTGATCTTGTTCCTGAGATATTTTATTGATATGTTGCTGCTGTCTTCCCTCCATTTGATATTATTCTGCAAGGCATAAGATCCAATTTCCTTTCTTGAAAACTTTAATAACGGTCGGATAATTTTATTATTTTCAGATTTTATCCCTGTTAAACCTTCCAGACCTGTGCCGCGGATCAAATTGATCAGGAAAGTTTCCAGATCGTCATTGGCATGATGTGCGGTCAAAATATAATCATAATTTAAAGCAGAACTCAACTCATTAAACCAATTGTATCGCAACTCCCTC
>JBDNHN010000581.1:0-6355 GCA_041688725.1 Gillisia sp. | reverse complement strand
GTCGGGGTGGCAGGATAATTTATTTTAGAATAAACGCCCTAAACACAGTACTTTCACTGAAAATCACTTTGATGTTTCACCGAATGATTCACCAAACTTCATAAAACAAAGAGCTTCATATTATTTAGTCGTCTTTGTGCTGTAAAGATATGATTTTCTTTAAAATAGAATCTCCCAAAAACTATTATTCCACATCCACTACTTTTTATAGTAGATGCAAATGAACAAGATTTAGAAGTTAGCCGGACTGCATAAGACGGGCTTCATACTTTGCCCTTTTATAAGTCCTTTCCTAATTCTAAATCGTTGAATAGAATGGCATCAAAAAAAGGTAGTAGCGAAGGCTCTGAAAGAAGTAAATTGATTTAATAGTTACGGAGAATTTATTCTCAGAAAAATTTGAGGTAATTAAAAAAGGAAAGTGCTCAGGATAAAAAAAGTAAATAAGTAAGTTGTATGATCAACCGTGAGGTCATTTTTTTTCTATTTGTATTCTGTTTTTATTTTTTTTTAAATGAAATTAGGAATAGCAAGAGGGTAACACGCAGAGCGATGTTAGTTATTCCTAATTCATTGATTGTTAGTTATTTGCAATATATTAGTTTATCTTATTTTACTAAATTTGCGACAAATGCCTTGATATCCCCAGTAAACAGGCTCATTTTTGCGACAAAATTTACAAAAAACCACTTTTGGGCAATTTTCCCAACTATATTTTAAGGATTTAGAGCAGTTGGCTTTTTAGATACAAGCCGTTAACTTAATAATTTATTGACGATTCAAATTAGCAAAGCAAGATGTGTCATTGTCATGACAATCTTGCTTTGCGCCCAGAGGTTGCAAATGCAATTTTCAATAGATAATATGTTTGTCAATCCTTACTTATTTAAAATTTGATAGTGTTAAGTCAACCGTTTCTTGCCTTGCAAGGATCTTTAAATATTATATGTAGGAAAATAATTGCAAAAAATAATTATTCCTCTAATTATTTTTTATAAATTTAATTTATCGAGATTCAATACCCTACTTTACATCTCAAATAATATAATAACTTACTAATTCAAAAGGCCTTGTAAAATCCAGTTAATAAGAGAACTAGGTAATTTCTCTTTGAACATGGAGTTTTCAACCAGAATAGTTATTCATACCACTTAACCCAATAAACTTAATTAATCATGAAAATCATTCAACTCATTTTAATCATGGGCCTGGCCCTAAACACTTCCTGCGACAAAGATGACGACCAAACACCTATAGACCAGCTGCCACCCGCAACCCAGACTGGGGCACAAACCTTTGGATGTCTAATTAACGGTGAGCCATTTGTCCCTCCCCGATTCGGTAGAAACTCCCCAAGAGCTTTTTACCAATTTGTAAGAGGAGCTTATACATTGGGTATATCAGCGAAAAAAGGTGGAGGAGAAGAATTACAAACAGTTATCATCGGAGCGATTGATATCAATTCATTGAACACTGGATCTCATGAATTAACGTCAGAACTACCTGGAAATTTTATCGCAAAATATTTACTAGGCGGCGGGATAGTTTTAAATAGTGTTACAACTAATGATAATTCTGGTGTAATAAATATTACTAAATATGATCAAGAAAACTTTATAATATCTGGAACATTTTCTTTTACGGTAAAGGATCCTGATGGAAATAAAATTGAAATAACAGAAGGCCGTTTTGACCTTAACTATACTAATTAACCAAATTTATCATTATGAAAAAAATTACCGTCTTTAGTCTTGTTTTTCTGTTTTCCTTAGGAAGCATTCAATCCCAAACAAATACTTCAATTGCAGATGCGATTAACACAGTTTTTGCGCCTTTGGAAAAAAACAGAATCCTCATGATATTTTATTGGATTATGGATATGATTTTATAGATGTAACACAATATGATGGAGTCTTAAGATCTGATAATTATATGAGTATTGGAGCCTATAAACAGATTTACAACACTCTTGTATCTTCATGCACATCTTCTGGAGTACCAGATATTTCTTCACCTGTTTTAGAGTTTGATAATTGGGCTAATTCACAAAATCTAAAAAATAGCAAGTCTAAAACTTCTAATTCAGCCAATATTGCATTGAGTGGTTTGTTATATAATTATTCCAAATTTAACCCCAATGCTTTAAGTAATAATAAAATACAGGTGGTTAATGGCAAATATGATGATAAATATATAAATGGAGTATGGCAAAACCCCTATGATTCTTCGCTTTCATTTGCTATTTCCTCCTCTACAATTTTAATCAATAAATCTGATGTTTCAGTCTCTCTCCCTACAAGCCTCTGGCATTCCAATACCTCTGTAAATAAAATTGAAATTGATTTTGGAAATGGTACAGGATATAAATCCATTTTAAATGGAAGTATTGCAAGTACGGCATACAATAGCACAGGTTTTTATACATGGACTTATAGAATTCAATTAAGTAATGGTCAATATAAATATGCTCGTCAAAAAATTGAGGTTACGGAATTGACTGACACCTCACAAAATAACACCCCAATTTGTACTAACATTTCTATAACAGCTGATGAAGCGTATTTAGGTGTAAAAGGAACTGCAACCCTTCAGATACGTTATGCTGATGGAAACTGTGAAATAAGAAACCCATTAATAGTCGTGGAAGGTTTAGATACAGGCCTATTAGGCCAAGGTGGAAATTTAGGTGATAATGATATTAGTAATTTTACTTCAAGTATAGTTGAATCATTTAGCACTGATCTTCAAAATTTACTTACTAATACTAACTCAACTCAATATGATATAATTTATGTCAACTGGGATAACGGGACAGATTATATACAAAGAAATGCTTATGTTTTGGAAGAGGTGATTAAATGGGTCAATCAAAAAAAGGCCGCTAATGGAAGTAGCGAACCTAATGTAGTTTTGGGACAAAGTATGGGTGGCCTTATAGCAAGATATGCCTTAAAGGATATGGAAGACAACAATCTGGATCATGATACCAGTATATATGTAAGTCATGATGCACCTCACCAGGGTGCACATATCCCAATGGGATTATTGTATATGGCCCGTCATATCGCAAAGCAATTTATAAGCACCCCTTTAGGCGGAATTGAAATCCCTCTTGAAAGTGGATCTGACGTAGGATTAGCAACTGTTTCAGAAATTCTTGATGCTCCGGCAATAAAGCAAATGTTGATTAATAACGTTAACTCTAGTTTAAATCCGGATAATACTTTTCATGATAATTGGCAAACCGAGCTAAAAAATATGGGATATCCACAACAAACCAGAAATATATCTCTAAGTAATGCTAGCCATTGCGCTGAGGGTTATAATTTAGCTTCAAACGAGACTCTACTTGAGGTAACAGGTAAAGGTAGTATTGGTGGTTTTGATAACTTAATTGTTTTACTGTCTCCTTTTGGATATATACCAGGATATATATTAGGTGATTTTGAAACATTTGCTTTAGGATTTCTCTTAGGTAGATCAGAGTTAGATGCCGAATTTCGAGTAAAAGCATTTCCCCAATCTGGTACCGCTCAAATTTATAAAGGCCGATTAACTTTTAAAAAGAATTTTTTATGGTTAATACCAATTACGCGTACAATTACAAATGTACAGAAAGATTCACCTTCTGGCACCTTGTTTTTTGATAATTACCCAGGTGGTGCGGTGCCAGGTGCTGAAGATTATTCAATTAGCTCTGGAAACAATTATAATTTACTTTTTGCGAATGCTAGTTATGATGTAAACGCAAACCCGAATTTCAGTTTTATTTCAGCGGTAAGTGCTTTAGATGTTGGCAGCGAGAATGCTCCCATGAATGAATCTGATTATATAAAAGCTTATTCTGCGGCTAATCCGCCAACGGGAACAAAGACTATCCCATTTGTCAATTTTACAACCTCTTACAATACATCTAGTACAAATGAACCACACATTTCATTTAACAGTCTAAATGGAGATTGGCTAGCTGAAGAACTGGATAATGATACTACAATTGACATTTTTGATTGTTCTTTTGTGTGTAATAACCTGGAAATAGATGGAATCAACAATGTTTGTAATAGCTCTACCACCTATAGCCTTCCAGATTTTGATAATACATCTTATGATTGGACAGTAACTCCAACAACGGGATTAAACCTAGTCAATAGTAATACCAATATTGTTACTTTAAATGTAGAAGCAGATGCGGCCGGGACTTATACGTTGTCTGTAGATTTGACTAATTCAAATTGTGGAACTTCCCAAATTTCTAAAACAATCACGGTAGGAAAACCAAAATATTCTATTTCCCCATTAGATTCTAATGCTCCATCAACCCAGGCATGGGCTTATATTAATGGAGATGGTGTTTCCCTATCATTTCAAGGGATAAGTCATCCAACATTTTCGGTTGTTTCTTCCTCAGGAACATCTACTATATATATTTTGGGACCTTATTCCAGTGGAAATGAATATAAAATCAGAGCCAACGGTTCAAACAATTCCTGGTCTAAAACAATTGATGTTCATATTCAAAATAGTTGTGGTACGATCACTAAAAGAGTATTTTTAGTTCCACCACCTCCTTCAGGCGGTTGCGATTACACATTGCAGTCAACGAATGTAAACACGTATTCTTTACTGCCTCCACCTGATTGTTTGTCTGGTTTTCAGACAACTACATCGACAGAATCATCTGTAATGATGAATTCAGAAGTAGCACCTCCAAATATTTTTTCAATTAAGGTTTATAATATGAATGGTGCATTGCTTTTGGAAACGGATGAACAATCTATTAATTTGGACAGTCTTAAAAAGGGATTTTACATTATCAAGGCAACTTGGAATGGCAATGAAACGACGAAAAAAATAGCTAAAAAGTAAATTTTATAAATTTGATTATAAAGCCGCCATAATAGGCGGCTTTCTTTTTTATGTTGCGAGCCTCTTTTTTAGTTGTAACATATCCTCACTAATTTTACTTTCCAAAACCTGAGCATAAATCTGAGTAGTTGATAATTTGGTATGTCCTAAAAGCTTGGAAACGGTTTCTATAGGCACTCCGTTCGATAAGGTAACCGTGGTCGCAAAAGTGTGCCTGGCAGAATGAAAAGTAATATTTTTTCTTATTTTCAATTGCAACATAACCTCCTTTAAATATTTATTGACTTTTTGATTGGAAAATACCGGGAATAAAAATTCGTCTTTTATACTATCGGCATATTTATCCATTATATTCTGGGCTTGTGGCAAAAGTGGCACTTTTACCGTTTCATCTGTTTTTTCACGTTTTGTATAGATCCAGTTGCTTTCATCAATTCCCATTACAATCTGGTGAATAGTCAAATTTTTGATATCGATATAGGAAAGCCCTGTGTAACAGGAGAACACAAAAACATCCTTTACTTTTTGCAGGGAGCTACTGCTAAAAGTAGTTTCTTCCAATAGTTGAAGTTCCCGTTTGCTTAAATATTGCCGTTCGTTCTTCTCAAAATGAAAAGTGAACTTCTCAAAAGGGTTTTTGACCAGCCATTCTAGTTTAACGGCTAGGTTCAGCATTTTTTTAAAACGTTCCAAATGTTTCATGGTGCCGTTATTGCCACAAGTCTTGCGAGAAACCTTCGCAGAATAGTTGCGTAAGAACTGTTCAAAGTCGTTTACAAACCGGTAATTGATTTGTTTGACATTGATGTCGCAACAGTTCATCTTGTTCTTTAAAAACTCCTTTAAATAGGTTTCGGTAGTACGATAGTTCTTCATCGTGCCGGGTTTCAACACGTTTTTCATGTGGGAATTGTGATAGCTCATTAATTCCACCAAGCTTTTTTGATGTTCATCATTCCCATAGAACCGAGCTTTTATATTTTGCGCCGTAACCACTTTATTTTCTGATGAAAGTTGTTTATGACAGTCCAAGAACTTAGTATAGATCTGGTCTAAATACTGGTTCATCATTCTTGCTTTTGGAGCAGTTCCCCGAGCACGTCCTTTTGAGACGTCCCAATGATTCACCGGAACTGATCTTTTTAAACTTATTTCCGAGCGTTTTCCATCCACGGTAACTCGGGCATAAATAAATAATTTCTTCGTATCGTTATGGTGTTTACGAACAAAGAATAATACAGAAAAGGTAGTGTAATTAGGCATTTCAAGCGTCTTAAATGAAACAATCAGTTTGCAAAGACGAAAGTCAAATTAATTAAATGCCTTATGAAGTTACGTAATTATCTGTAATAAATGATTCACCGAATGATTCACCAGACTTATGTATTTAAATGATATTGTTTGATATCATTAAAAACAAAAAACACTGAAAATCAGATGATTAACAGTGTTTTGGTGGGTTTTAATACCCATTTGGTCGGGGTGGCAG
>JBDNHN010000580.1:0-2402 GCA_041688725.1 Gillisia sp. | reverse complement strand
TTACCGCCTAGCCGGGTTGGCGCAAAACTGGTGGAGCGGTATATAAATGATATTACTCCAAAGGAAGCTTTTGCAAAACTCGAATTGCTAAAATATTCTACAGAATATTATCGAAAAAAAGGAGCTGGAAGACCTACAAAAAAAGATCGGCGTGATATTGATGATTGGATTGAAGATCCGGAAAATACTGAAAAATCTGATAAAGAAGAAAAAGAATGAAGCTGGATAAGGAGTATTGGGCAGCAAAATACAGGGAAAATAAAACCGGTTGGGATCTGGGAAATGTTTCCCCTCCATTAAAACAATACATAGATCAACTGAAGGATAAATCTATTTATATCCTGCTTCCCGGAGCAGGGAATTCCTACGAGGCAGAATATCTTCACATAAATGGGTTTAAAAACATATATGTTCTGGATATAGCCGAGGAACCTCTCAAGAATTTAAAAAGACGGATCCCCGGATTTCCTGAAAAAAATTTGATCCAAGCCGATTTTTTTAAATTCGAAGAATCATTTGACCTCATTCTGGAACAAACATTTTTTTGTGCTTTACCGGTTCAAAAAAGAAGTCTTTATGCAAAAAAAATGCACCAACTTCTTAGAAAAAACGGAAAACTGGTCGGTTTGCTTTTCAACTTCAAATTTTCTGAGGAAGGACCACCATTTGGCGGAAGCAAAAAAGAATATTTAACCTATTTTATGCCGTATTTTGTCATAGATATTTTTGATACCTGCACTAACTCGATTCTTCCCAGACAGGGGAATGAATTATTTTTTATATTTAAAAAAAATTAAAAATCATGCCAACATCCAAAATCATCCTTAACAACGAACAGATCAAACATAAAATCAAACGAATTGCTTATCAGATTTATGAGAGCAATATTGATGAAACCGAGATTATCCTTGCAGGGATTTCAAAAAGTGGGTTTGTATTCGCCCAACGCTTGAAAACTGTGTTAGAGGAAATCTCCGATTTGAAGATCGAATTATGTAATGTTGAGGTCGATAAAAAAAATCCGTTGAAGGAAGTAAAAACGTCCTTACCCCCTTCTGCTTACACCAATAAATCAATTGTATTGGCAGATGATGTATTAAATTCTGGTGCCACTCTAATTTACGGTATAAAGCATTTTTTAGAGGTTCCGCTTAAACAATTTAAAACAGCGGTACTGGTAGACAGAAGCCATAAGAAATACCCCGTTAAGGCCGATTTTAAGGGTATTTCCCTATCTACCTCCTTTAACGAGACAGTTCAGGTTCAATTTGCAAAAGGAAAAGACAAGGTGGAGCTATTCTAACTTTTTCAAAATTTCTGTGACGATAGCCACAGGATCCTTGTCTTCAACATCGACAATAATATCCGATTGATTATAATAATATCCGCGCTCAAACAAATGTTTCCTAATAAAATCTTCCAAATCGTCCTTACTTGTAAGGTGATTGATTAACGGGCGGGTATCTTTTTCCAAAAATAAACGTTCGGTAAGAAATCCCACAGAAGCTTTTAGATACACCATTTTGGAGTCGGGAAAGCTTTTGATCAATTCCATATTAATTCCATAGCATGGAGTACCTCCTCCAAGAGAAACTATTTGGGATGCAGGTTCGTTCAAAATGTCTTCCAATATGCGGGATTCCAACTTCCTAAAATAAATTTCTCCTTTACGTTCGAAAATTTCAGATATAGATTGACTTTCAATTAAAGTGATCTGATCGTCAAAATCTACAAGAGGAATTTGTAATTTTTCTGACAAATGCTGTGATATCAAAGATTTACCGGATCCCATATAGCCGGATAGAAATATTTTCATACTGAGATTGAGGTGTTTAGATATAAATTAAAAATATCTGCGAATTTAAATCAAATTCTTCTTGAAAAATAAATTATTGATAGTATATTTGCACCCGCGTTCAGAAAATATTGTGGAAAAGATCTGGTAGCTCAGTTGGTAGAGCATCTCCCTTTTAAGGAGAGGGTCCTGGGTTCGAGCCCCAGCCAGATCACTTTATTAAGTTCCTTAACATTCAAATCACAAGATTTGGTAGCTCAGTTGGTAGAGCATCTCCCTTTTAAGGAGAGGGTCCTGGTTTCGAGCCCCAGCCAAATCACAATATTAAGTTCTAATTTAGTTTGGTGAGTTCCGATTGCTCGGGATATCCTGTGTGGAGTTTCACATGATGAAACGAAAACGAAGGAAGCCCCAGCCAGATCACTTAAATTATTTTAAAGTTCTATAATTTCAGTTTCTGCTGAAATTATTTTTTTTGAAGCAGCCAGTTGGAAATTCAATTTTCAATCGTGCTTTTTTTGCCCAGGTGCTGGAATTGGCAGACAGGCATGGTTGAGGGCCATGTGTCCTTAAGGGCGTGCGGGTTCAAGTCCCGTCCTGGGCACTT